>CALKJP010000160.1 GCA_937995645.1 uncultured Bacteroidia bacterium | reverse complement strand
AAATAGCGTATTTAATAAGCATAGCTAATTGTTCGCAGTTTGGTAATAATGCATGGATTGCCCCTCTTGCTAAATCAAATGATGGAATATTAAACATAACAATTATAAAACCATTCTTACCATTTTTTGCACCTTCGTTGGTTAGAAGATTATTTTTAAAAACCATCCATAAATCAAAGTATGTAGAAACTTTCAGCGGAAAAAAAATAGAAATTATTCAACAAAGCAATATTGCACAATTTGATGGTGAAGCTTTTGAATCCGGTAATAAAATTAATATCGAAGTTAAGCCCCTATCTTTATACCTTATTACTCCTTAAAAATTTATAATATGGCTAAGAAAAATAAAATAATAAACATTGTTTACTCTACCAATCCTGATTTTAATTTTGAATTTGAACAGGAACAGCAGGAAGAAACACTTTCTCCACAGCAACAAAACTTAAAAATTTATCTCGACAGAAAAGGAGGAGGTAAAGTTGTTACCCGCATATCAGGTTTTATTGGTAATACCTATGATTTGGAAAGTCTTGGAAAAATGCTGAAACAAAAATGTGGCGTTGGCGGTTCTGTAAAAGAAGGCGAAATATTAATACAGGGCGATCATCGCGATAAGATTTTACAATTACTTACCGCCGCTGGTTATAAGGCAAAAAAAGCAGGAGGCTAAGGAATTAAACTTCTATACAAATCTTCATATAAAGGAAGAATTTTGCGTATATCAAAATTTGTAGATTGTTCCATTGCTGCTTTTCTGAACTGTTGCAAAGTGCTTTCATTTTCCAAAATTTGAACTGCATAATTTGCCATAGCATCTACATCACCTACATTAGCCAAAAATCCGGTTTTGCCATGTATATTTAGTTCCGGCAAACCACCTGTATTGGTTGATATTACAGGTACTCCTGAAGCCATTGCTTCTAAAGCTGATAAACCAAAACTTTCTGAAGCTGATGGGAGTAAAAATAAATCGGCCAGAGCAAGGGCATACTCGGTTGATTTAATTTTACCTATAAAAAAAATATCATTACATGTTCCCAATTCGCGGCAAAGATTTTCAATTTTTTGACGCTCAGGACCATCTCCCACCAACAATAATTTTGAAGGTATTTTTTTTCTAACCTTATCAAATACTCGCACTACATCATCTACTCTTTTTACCTTGCGAAAATTTGAAATGTGCATTATAATTTTTTCAAAATTAGGTGCATATTGATTTACAATTTCGGGCGATAATTTTTCACGAGCTTCACGATATAAATCGGTACATACAAAATTGGGAATAACTTTTATTTCTCTGTTAATTTTAAAGTGTGTGTAGGTATCTTGTTTTAACGATTCTGAAACCGATGTTACAACATCAGATTGATTAATAGCAAAAGTAATTACCGGTTCATAGGAAGGATCTCTTCCTACCAACGTAATATCCGTACCATGCAATGTAGTGATGAAAGGGAGATTTATACCATGTGTTTTTAAAATTTCTTTAGCCATAAAAGCTGCTGAAGCGTGAGGTATAGCATAATGTACATGCAATACCTCTAACCTTTCAAAACGAGCTACGTCCACAATTTTACTCGATAATGCGGCTTCGTAAGGCAAATAATCAAACAATGGATAATCGGCCGGGTTTACTTCGTGATAAAATATATGTGGTGTTATTTCTTCTAATCGGGCAGGTTGATTATATGTAATAAAATGAATATTGTGCCCCTTTTTTGCCAATGCTTTCCCTAATTCTGTTGCTACTACTCCACTTCCTCCAAATGTTGGATAACCTACTATTCCTATATTCATGATTTAAAAATGTTTATTTCTATAACAACAAAAGTACACTTTTGTTGAAGGATATTTTTTTGTTAAGCATTACCAAACAGTTTTATACTGTGTATTTACTGCATCATATATTGCTTGCTGAATGCGTGTGCGAATACCCATTTTAATCAGCTTTTTGTTTTCTGCATCGGGATAAACCCGATTGGAAAGAAAAATATATACTAAACCATTTTCGGGATCAGCCCAAGCGTAAGTACCTGTAAAACCACTATGTCCGAAACTCATATATGATACGCATTTGCAGGTTGGGCCATCTTTATTTACATCGGGTTCGGGTTTATCGAATCCTGCACCTCTGCGATTATTGTTTTCGCAAAACTGGCATCGAATAAATTCTTTTACCACATCGCTTCCTATGTATCGTGTTCCACCATATTCGCCATATTGCAAATACATTTGCATTAATTTTGCTAAATCGTTAGCATTGGAAAATAATCCTGCATGACCGGCAACTCCTCCCAACATAGCAGCCCCTTGGTCGTGCACATCACCATGTATCAATTGCTTTCTAAATAGCATGTCATATTCGGTTGGAACAATTTGTCGTAAATCAAAACGATTACGTGGATTATATCCTGTAGTGGTCATTCCTAAAGGTTTATAAAAATTTTTATAGTTATACTCGTTTAATTTTTCTTTGCTTATATCTTCTATAATGCGATGGAAAAAGTAATACCCCAAATCACTGTATTTATAATCAAATTTTGCATTTACAGGTGATTCGATGATTTTTTTATAAATCGTGTCTCGATAATTTTTATGAATAAATAAATTTTCTGCAACACGATAAGGATATTCATCAGATGCTTTGGTATCATAAACTCCCTCTTTGTATTGTCCATTTTTTAAAGTAGCTAGATAAAATGGAATCCAATCTTTTAATCCTGCCTGATGTGCCAATATTTCACGCAAACACATATATTGCTTGTTACTGCCTTGTACCTCTGGCATATAGTTTACAAGTGGATCATCAATATCTATTTTTTTTTCATCCACCAGTTTCATAATAGCCGGTAATGCTCCTGCAATTTTAGTTATGGATGCTAAATCATATATATCGCTATTGCTTACTTTACGCTTGTTTTCATAAGTATGATATCCAAATGATTTATGATAAATAACATTTCCGTCTTTAGCTACCAATATTTGACAACCCGGATAAGCTCGTTCTCTGATGCCTGATAAAGCAATACTGTCAATCTCGCTTAAGTATTTGGAAGCAATTCCTAAATCTTCCGGAATAGTATATTTAAAACGGGTTTTCTGAGTTATAAAACCTGTTCCTATTTTAAATTCATATGAAGCATTTATAGGCAATTTGCCATTTACACCTATTCCTCCAAAAATAGCCTGTGCAGCGTAAGTTTGAGTGTAATCATTATCTTCATACGACATAATAACAGCCTCGCAACGCTTCAATTCTGGCATTTTTGTAAGTATGTAAGGATTAGCTGCAATATTTACAATTACATCTGCATTACCATCTAATTTTTGCAATACATAATTTACATGCGCACTTAAACCAAAATCTTTTGTTGGGCTGTTATTGGTGTTATTAATATTTACTATCACCAAATTATAAGAATTTAATTTTGAAAGTGCGCTATCTACCTCTGCTTTTGCTGCATCGCGATGCAAATAATAATGGTCAGATGAAGTATATAAATCTACCGTAGCCTGAAAATTATTTGGCTGCTTATAACCAATGGTTAGTGTTGCAATACGTAATGTATCTAAGCGCATTAAGGGAATAAGATTCTTTTCATTTTTTAATAACGTTATGGCAGCTTCCGATAATTTTCTATTGATAAGTTCTGCATAAGTTGTATTCAAATCTTTATAAAGATTTTCAATTTTTATAGGTTTAAAATTATCTAAGCCTAACCATTTTTTAGCCATTAAAATTTTACGGCATCGCTCATCTATCTGCTCTTGTGTAATTTCTCCGTTGGCAATAGCTTTTTTAATTTCTGCCATAGCGGTAGGTACGTCCTCAGAAAAAAGCAACACATCATTTCCTGCCAAAATAGCTTTTACATCTACATAACCGGGTTTGTAAAATTTACTAACGCCTTTCATGTTTAAGGCATCGGTAAATATTAATCCTTTAAAACCAAGACTATCTTTCAATAATCCATTTACCACTTTTGGCGATAAGGTAGAAGCTAAATTGGTAGTAGTATCTAATGCAGGAATGTATAAATGCGCTACCATTATACTTCCTAAACCATGTTCAAAAAGCTTTTTAAAAGGATATAATTCTAATGAATCTATCCTGTTTAATGAATGATTTATAATAGGTAAGGTTTTATGCGAATCGCTATCGGTATCGCCATGACCGGGAAAATGTTTTGCATTGGCAAGCACTTTATTATCTTGCATTCCGCGCATGTAAGCCAAGGCTTTTTTTGTTACCAACTCTTTATCTTCGCCAAATGAACGATTGCTGATAACGGGGTTTAAAGGATTATTATTTATATCTACCACCGGAGCAAAATTTACATGAATACCCAAACGTCTGCATTGGCGGGCTATTTCGGCACCCATCAAATAAATTAAGGTATCATTTTGTATGGCTCCCAATGTCATTTGGCGCGGATATTTTACCGTACTATCAAGGCGCATTGCTAACCCCCATTCTCCATCTATGGCAATCATTAATGGAACTTTTGCTTTTGATTGATAAAGGTTACATAACTGCGCCTGACGCACAGGTCCTCCCTGCATAAAAATTAATCCACCTATTTTATTTTCGCTTACTAATTTTAAAATAGCTTGCTTATGCGCTTCATCTTTATTGGAATAAGCAGCTACCATAAATAATTGTGCAATACGCTCATCGGGTGAAAGTACTTTCATTAACGAATCAACCCAACGTGTATCAGTATTGTAAATAACAGGCTCTTGTTTAGATTTATTGGAATTCTGTACAAAAGCCATTAAGAATAAACATAAAAGATAAAGAAAATTAAGTATCAATTTATTTTTTAGCATACCTTGATTTTATGAAAGTTAAAATTACCTATTAAAAAAGCGTCAAATATTTCGCCATATATTTGTTTTCAACATTATTGCTGTTAAAAGAGGTTAAGGATAAAAAAAGGCGATTAAAATTGTATCTTTGTATGATTGTATTTAAACTATGAACGCACCTAAATTTCCATCATTATTTAAAACACCTCGACACAAAAGTTTCGAGTTTAAACCTCGTTATTACAACGAAGCGCAGGAGCGAATTAATGAACGCCGAGAGCAATTAAAAAAAGAAGGAATGGCAAGCGATGATGAAAAAATAGGTTTGATAAAATACCGCATTAATCAAAAATTTCAACGCCAGCAATATCAGCAGGGAATAAAGCAAGCCAACTCCCGAATTTTTATTGTTATTGCAATTATTTTACTCGTTTTGTACTATCTATTTAAATAGCAGGATTAGCAGCGCATGAGTGATATTATTCAACTACTTCCCGATTCAGTAGCCAACCAAATAGCCGCAGGCGAGGTTATACAACGACCTGCTTCTGCCGTAAAAGAATTACTTGAAAACAGTATTGATGCCGACAGCACACAGATACAATTGATTATAAAAGACGCAGGCAGAACTTTAATTCAGGTAATTGACAATGGTAAAGGAATGAGTCCAACCGATGCGCGCATGAGCTTTGAACGGCACGCAACTTCTAAACTTAAAAATACCGATGATTTATTTAACATACGCACCAAAGGATTTAGAGGTGAAGCGCTGGCATCTATCGCAGCCGTGGCACAGGTTGAAATGAAAACCATGCGACCTAACGATGAAATTGGAACAAAAATTATAATTGAGGGTTCTGAAGTAAAATTACAAGAACCTTGTCAAACAAGTAAAGGAACATCTATTTCGGTTAAAAATTTATTTTTTAATGTGCCTGCACGCAGAAATTTCCTAAAATCAAATCAGGTGGAATTTCGCCATATAATGGAAGAATTTCAGCGTGTAGCATTGGTGCATCCTGAAGTTAGTTTTGAAGTTTTTCATAACGACCAGTTACAACTATCCTTAGAACGCGGGAACTTTAAGCAACGCATTATTGGCATAATGGGCAATAACTATAACGAGCGTTTAGTACCCGTTGAAGAACAAACCGAAATTGTAAAAATTTCCGGTTTTGTGTGTAAGCCTGAATTTGCAAAGAAAACCAGAGGCGAACAATTTCTTTTTGTAAATCATCGCTTTATAAAAAGTAATTATCTGCATCATGCCATACAACATGCTTTTGAAGATTTAATTCCGCACGATAGTCATGCTTCTTACTTTTTGCAACTGGAAGTAAATCCTGCAAGTATTGATGTAAACATACATCCTACTAAAACCGAAATAAAGTTTGAAGACGAAAAAGCAATTTATGCCATATTGCGCACTGCGGTTAAGCAATCTTTAGGAAAATATCAAATAGCACCTACGCTTGATTTTGAAACAGAAAACACCTTTACACTTCCGTATAATTATGAACAAAACGAAGTGGTAATACCCAAAATAAAAGTTAATCCGAATTACAATCCTTTTGAGCGCGAATTACCGCTTAGCTTTAAAGGAAGCCCTGTTCCAAAAGATAAAAATTTAAAACACTGGGATAAACTTTTTCCTTCACAATCTGATTTTGAAAACATACGAAATGCAGAACAGGAAGAACAAATAAGCATTACCCATCAGCAGGAAACAGAAGCAAAACAGGAAAGCAGAATTTGTTTTCAATTGCACAGAACTTATATCATCACTCAAATAAAATCGGGGATGATGATTATTGACCAGCAACTGGCTCACGAACGTATTTTATTCGAACAGTTTTGCCGTTCGCTGGCATTACACAAAAGTGCCTCTCAGCAATTATTATTTCCGCAAACGGTAGAACTTACACCTAACGACACCTTATTACTAAACGATATACTGGACGATTTAAAAAATTTAGGTTTTGAAATCAGCCCATTTGGCAATAACACCTTTGTTATAAATGGCATTCCACCAGGGGCTTCGGAACAGGAGTGTAAAAATTTGCTGGAAGAAATTTTAGAACGTTATCGTTTAAACACCGATGAATTAAAGTTTAACCGACAACAACAACTGGCACTTGCACTGGCAAAAAACATTGGCACAAAACGAGGCAAACCATTAAACAACGAAGAAATGAACGCTTTAATTGATTTGTTGTTTGCTTGTGAAAACCCTAATTACACTGCAAGCGGAAAACCGATAATACAAATAATCAGTTTAGAAGATTTAGAAAAGAAATTTCAACGATAAAAAATGATTCATGCGCTTTCAAAGTTTTAAATTATTACCCGATGTTGTAAAAAATCTGCTCATTTTAAATGGCTTGTTTTTTTTGGCAACAATAGTTTTTAATAATCGCTTTGGTATAGATTTAATTGATATTTTAGGATTACATTTTCCAGGATCTGAAAAATTTCACTGGTGGCAGTTTTTAACCTATATGTTTATGCATGGGGGTTTTGCTCATATTTTCTTTAATATGTTTGCCGTGTGGATGTTTGGAGCAGTTTTAGAAAACTATTGGGGTCCTAAAAAATTTCTACTGTATTATATACTCACAGGAATTGGCGCAGCACTTACGCATTATGCCATTATGTATTACGAATTTTATCCTGTGTTTAATGGCATAGATAATTATATTTTAAATCCGTCATTCGACAATTTAAACGCATTCATCAATTCTGAACAATTTACCATTCGCAGTTTTATAATGAAAGAGCGCTTTGCATTATTTCAGCAATCATACAACGAACTTATGCAATATGGATTAATTGAAGATGCCAACAATTTATCAATTAGCTATTTACTTAGTTATAAAGCCGATTTATTAAACCTACCCGTGGTAGTTGGAGCATCAGGAGCTTTGTTTGGGATATTGCTTGCTTACGGTATGCTGTTTCCAAATAATGTTATCTATTTATATTTTGCCATACCCATTAAAGCAAAATATTTTGTGATGCTGTATGGTGCGCTTGAACTATATTCAGGAATATCAAATAATGGAAGTAATGTAGCACACTTTGCCCATTTGGGAGGAATGATTTTTGGATTTATTTTAATTAAACTCTGGAAGAAAAAAGACTATTTTAATCCTTATGAATAAAGTAGCAAACGAATTACAAAACTTTTTCAGATACGGTACAGTTGTACAAAAATTCATCATCGTAAATGTTACCGTATTTATAGCAATTAACATTATCAGTTTAATTTTATTTCTTTCGCAAAGTGGCTTAAACGCAGCCAATGCCATTTTACCATGGCTGGCTGTTCCCGCAAATTTAATAGAACTGGCTTATCATCCATGGACTTTAATTACCTATATGTTTACGCATAAAGGATTGTTTCATATTTTTTTTAATATGTTACTGCTTTACTGGGGCGGACTCATTTTTGTAGAATACCTTGGTACCCGAAAACTTGTTGCTACTTATTTTCTGGGTGGTATTGCCGGAGCTATAATGTATATTTTAGCATTTAATTTTTTGCCAGTATTTTCAAGTTATGCCATTCAGAGCCGAGCTATTGGCGCATCCGCATCAGTACTTGCCATATTTATAGCTATTGCTACCTACTTGCCTAATTATACGGTAAATCTAATGTTTTTTGGCCCTACCCGATTAAAATACATTGCACTAATAATGGTACTGATTGATTTATTAAGTATAGAGGGCGGCAATGCAGGCGGGCATATAGCTCATTTAGGAGGGGCTTTATACGGCTTTGTATTTAGCAAACAACTGCAAAAGGGCAATGATATCGGAGCTTGGTTTAATAAATTGCTGGATGCAATTGCAACCCTTAATAAACCAAAAAGTAAATTAAAAGTAGCTCATAAAAATATTAAATCTATAAAACAAAATAAAGCAGAAAAAAACAAAGCAGAAATACAAAAACAAATTGATGCTATTTTAGATAAAATATCACAATCGGGTTACGATAGCCTGAGTAAAGAAGAAAAAGAACTTCTCTTTAATTATAGCAAAGACCTTTAGTGCTTTTACTGAATTATATATTTTATTTTTCGCACATAACAAAAGATAAGCCCTGACTTGTCATTAGAATTTGAAAATTCTAATGACAAAGGTATTGGCATGTGGGATGATTCCGGGCTTGCCAGTCTGTAGACAGGCAAGCCCGATTTAGATTTTGTTAGGATTTCTTACAATTAAATAAAATTATAAAACACTCAAAAAATTCTTACAAAATCTTATTTGCTGTGAAGCAGAAAAAAGTCTAATAACTTTTTTGGGATAAGCAATAAATCGATTTGTTTTACTTATATCGTAATATCAACTAAAGTTCCATTTTCACATTTAAGTGTACGCGATGGGAAACGATTCATTAAAGCATAATCATGCGTAGCCATTAAAACAGCTCTGCCGCTTTTACTAATTTCAAACAATAGTTTAATTATTTCATCCGATGTTTCGGGGTCGAGATTTCCGGTAGGTTCATCGGCCAAAATAACATCAGGATTGTTTACCAAAGCTCTGGCAATGGCTACGCGCTGTTGCTCACCACCTGATAACTCATGAGGCATTTTATATCCTTTAGTTGCCAGACTAACTTTATCTAATACATCGGAAATGCGTTGTTCTATTTCTTGTTTGTTTTTCCATCCGGTAGCTTTCATCACAAATAGTAAATTATCATGCACACTCCTATCACTCAATAATTGAAAATCTTGAAAAACTATACCTAATTTTCTTCTTAGGTATGGAATATCTTTTGTTTTAAGATTATGCAAGTCAAATCCTGCAATATGAGCTTGACCTTGTGTAAGTTTTAAATCGGCATATAAAGTGCGCAAAATGCTACTTTTTCCACTTCCTGTTTTCCCTATTAAATACACAAATTCGCCCTTTGCTATCGAAAAATTTATATTCGACAAAACCAAATTTTTTTTCTGAAAAATAGAAACGTTTTTAAATTCTATAATTGTATCAAGCGCCATAATGCAATATAAATTGTTTTACAAAGTTATAAAAATGAGCTATTGATAAATTTAATATCGTTTTTATACTGCAATTAATTTTAACATCAGCACGTTAATAACTTATAATTAAAGTAAAATATGCTCTATTACATCAAGCTAACTTTGTTAAAACATAGCCAAAAAAGCATGAATAAAGTTAAAATTGTTTTAACACTGGTATTGCTTGCCATTATGTTACTTATCGCAGGCTCTGCAGTTTCGCAGCAAACACTTATCTACAGCGATAAAGACGCAACGTATAAAAATGCGCTCGAACTTTTTCAAAAACAAAAATATGCCAATGCATATACCCTATTTCAAAAAGCGTTGAAAGAAAACACCGATGTGCATTCTGAAATTAAAGTCAATTCTAGTTACTACGCAGCATTATGTGCCATTGAACTGCAACATCAGGATGCCGATTTACAAATGATTGATTTTATTAAAACTTATCCCGAAAGCCCTAAAGTTAAAATTGCTTATTTCTATTTAGCTCGCCATTACTATCGTTTAAAAAAATATCCGAAAGCAATTTATTGGTTCGAAAAAACTGACACCTACGACCTAACTAACGAGCAGCTTGCAGAATACTATTTTAAACTTGGCTATGCCTATTTCGAAGAAGGAAATTACAAAGAAGCTTCACGTAAATTTTACGAAATTAAAGATATTGATACGCGTTATACAGCCCCGGCACGTTACTATTTTTCACATATCGAATATCAGAATAAAAATTATGAAACTGCATTACAAGGATTTTTGAAATTAAAAGATGATGCAAGCTTTGGCTCTATTGTTCCATATTATATCACTCAAATATACTTTTATCAACAAAAGTACGATGAAGTTATTGCATACGCACCTGCTCTGCTTGATTCTGCCAATGTAAAACGCTCTACCGAAATAGCCCGTATATTGGCAGAAGCCTATTACAAAACTAATCGTTTTGAAGAAGCAATTCCATGGTTTGAAAAATATAAAAGAGCACAAGGCCGTATTACCCGTCAGGATGCTTACATGATGGGATTTGCCTATTACAAAACTAATCAATGTTTAAACGCTATTAACTATTTTAAAGAAAGTGTTGGCGATGCCGATACACTTACACAAATTGCTTACTATCATTTAGGAGAATGTTATTTAAAAACCAATCAAAAAGTTTTTGCACGAAATTCTTTTGGCTACTCCGCCAAGTTTAATTTTGATACCGAATTGCATGAAGATGCCTTATTTAATCAAGCCATGCTGGCTTACGAACTTTCTTATCATCCCTATTATGAAGCTATTGACGCATTTCGTCAATATTTAAGAGATTACCAATCAGGTTACAGAAATACCATAATTCAAAGCTATCTGGTGAGCGTTTTACTTACTACAAAAAATTATAAAGAAGCCATTTCTACCATCGAAGAAATTAAGAATAAAACCAAAGAAATGGAGTATGCCTATCAAAAGGTTTGTTTTTACAGAGGAGTTGAATTATATAATGCCTTATCATTTACTTCGGCTATTCAACATTTTGATAAAGCATTGAGCAATCCATTAGACAAAAATATTAATGCACTATCCTTATACTGGAAAGGTGAAGCATTGTACCAACTAAAAAAATATGATGAAGCTGCCGAAAATTTTAAAAAGTTTTTATTCGAACCCGGTGCAGTTAATTTTGAAGAATTTTATACCGCAAATTATAATCTGGGATATTGCTTTTACAAAAAGAAAGAATATATCACAGCCATATCATGGTTTAGAAAATATACCACACTTAATCCTACTAACGATAATGCCCGCATTACGGATGCCTTGCTGCGCATAGCTGATTGCTATTATATAACTAAAGACTACGAAAATGCAAACGATTATTACCTGCTTGCTTCTCAAAAAGGAAATGTAAACAGCGATTACGGACTTTTTCAATACGCCCTTACATTAGGATTAACCGGTAAAAACGAAGATAAAATATTTGCATTAGAGCGTTTATTAAATAACTATCCCGAATCAAATTACAATGATGATGCACGCTTTGAAATGGCGCAAACCTATCAGAAAATTGGTAAACATGAAAATGCCATTATTAACTTTAAAAAATTTATTAATGACTACCCCAATAGTAATTTGATTCGTAAAGCATGGGTACTTCAAGGGCTATCATACTATAATATGCAACAAGATGATGAAGCATTAAAAATTTATAAAAAAGTGGTGAACGAATTTCCTAATACCGAAGAAGCTTATGAAGCATTAAACGGTATTAAAAACATATATATAGAATCTGGCAGAGGCGATGAATACGCCAGCTTTATTAAAGGAGTATCATACGCTAATGTATCCAATGCTGCACTTGACTCAACAACATACCAAGCAGCAGAATTGCAATACTTAAAAGGTAATTACTCCGAAGCTCAAAAAATGTTTGGCAAATATTTAGATAGCTATCCCGATGGAATTTTTAAATTACAAGCCAACTATTATAAAGCCGATTGCCATTACCGTGCAAAAGAATTTGAGAAAGCTCTTGAAAACTATGCCGCTGTATTAGTATTTCCTGCTTCACCTTTTACCGAAAAAGCATTAGTTAATACCTCACGCATACATTTTAATAATAAAAACTATGCAGAAGCAAAAGAAACCTACACCCGATTAGAAGAAATAGCACAACAACACGAAAATAAAAATGAAGCCAGAATAGGATTAATGCGTTGCAATGAAAAATTAGGCGATAGTCAAGAAGCTGTAACCTACGCTCAAAAAGTTTTAACTATTGATAAGCTACCTGATAATATTCGCAACGAAGCAGAACTAATTATTGCTAAATCATATATTATGAGTAATAGAATTTCAGATGCTCAAACTTTATTAGAAGGCATTAGTAAACGCAGCAAATCTGCCATAGGAGCTGAAGCTAAATACATGCTGGCATACATCCAATATAATCTGAAAAATCATAAAGAAACCGAAAAAATAATTTTTGAACTAGCCGACCAATTTGCCAATCATGACTACTGGATAGCAAAAGCCTTTATACTCCTTGCCGACAACTATCTTACTATCGGCAATAAATTTCAAGCCAAACATACCTTACAAAGTATTATTGATAACTACGAAGGTGAAGAATTAAAAAACATTGCCATTCAAAAATTAAATGCCATAATAGAAAGTGAAAATCCTAAAGAACCTGAAAAAGCCAAAGAGCGAATAGAAATTGAATTAAATGAAATACCAGGCGAAAATAATATTGACTTAAACAATTAATCAAATGAAAAGTCAGCTTAAAAATAGTGTTATAACATCAATTTATAAAATGAAAAATAAATTGATTCCCTTTACTGTTCTATTCATAGCAAGTATTAGCAGTATATCTTTATTTGGTCAAAGTAATTTAAAAGACGAACAAATAAATATAACCGGAGATTATAATCCGACCATTAATGAGGCAACTAAAATATCTTCTCAACCAAGCATAAACGATAGCACCAAGCGTAAAGAAGTACCTAATTATAATTTTATTACTAAACTCTACCCTACCAATTATGTAGCAGAACAAATTTTACCGGCAAAAATAAAAAGCGAAGCCTTGCCTAAATTACATCGCGCTTATGCCAAAATTGGCGGTGGAAATTATTCAACAGCATTAGGAGAATTATACATTGGCAGCTTGCGTTCAAAACAAAGCATGTATAGTTTACACTATAAACATCTTTCATCAAACGCTACTTTAAAAAATTTAGGGTATAGTGGATTTAGTAATAATTATTTTTTGTTTAGTGGAAAAAATTATCAAGAAGACTACACACTAAAAGGAAATATTGAATATAAAAGAGATGTAGTACATTATTACGGATATGATGCAAACAACATTATTAGAACCCGCAGCGATATTCGACAGCGATTTAATACCATTGGTATAAATGGTTCTATCGAAAGCCTGGTAAAAGATTCTTCACAAATAAATTACCTGGCAGATATTGGTTACTACAACCTGAGCGATTACTACAAAGCACAAGAAAACAATGTTTCACTAAACGGACATATCGGCAAATATCATTTAAAAGAATTATTCCGTTTAAACATTAATGCTGATTATTATAAAAATTTATCCAAAGCTGATACCGTTTCGAATGTAATTGTTAAAGCAAATCCTCAGGTACTTTCAAGAGGCAACAAATGGCAGTTAAAAGCCGGATTACGTATTGCCTTAGAATCGCAAACCGATGCTGTATCAAAAGCACATTTTTATCCGGATGTAGATTTCAATTACAACATCATTGATCACATACTGGTACCATTTATTGGCCTTACCGGAGATTTAAAGCGAAATACTTACCGAAACATGAGTACAATCAATCAATTTATAAGTGATACCGCCCTATTATTAAATACCGATAATCGAATAAAAGTATATGGAGGTTTCAGAGGAAGCATCAGTAAAGATATATCCTTTAACTCTTACTTTGCATATAGCAAAACAAACAATATGGCATTATTTGTAAATAATGAAGATGATAGCCCATTTAATCCTGACAATAAATTTTTATTAGTTTACGATACCGCAGAAATCTATAATGTACATGGTGAAATTGCATGGCAGCAAAGTGAAAAATTACGTCTTATAGCTCGAGGCGATTATTATAAATACAACATGAATCGCCAACAATATGCATGGCACATGCCTAATTTAGAAGTAACATTAACAGCACAATATAATCTGCGCGATAAAATAATTGCAAAAGCCGATGTGTTTTATCTAGGTGAACGATATGCTCAAAAAAGCTATTTCCCATCATTACCAATTTATACCCATCCTCATGCAGTAAAATTACCCGCTATTTACGATTTTAATTTGGGGGCTGAATACCGCTATACCAACCGTTTATCAGCCTTTGTAAACTTTAATAATATAACCTCATACAGATATCAGCGCTGGTATCAATATCCAACGCAACGAATCAATATTTTAGGTGGTTTAACCTACTCATTTTAAAGTGATTAAAACACACAAACTTTAAGTATTCAAAAGCCTTTAATTTTATCAACATTTCAAGTCTTTTGTGTTAATAAAAACCATTGATTTTACAAGGCTTTCCAAACGATTAAGGCTTCTTTTTAAGTATATTTGTATTCATTAAAAAAATATATACAAAACACAAAAAATTATATGAGCGATATTGTTAACGAACAAGTAAATAAAAGCGAATATTCAGCAGACAGCATTCAAGTACTCGAAGGGTTAGAAGCAGTGCGTAAACGCCCAGCCATGTACATTGGCGATATTGGTGTAAAAGGGCTTCACCACTTAGTTTACGAAGTAGTTGATAACTCCATTGACGAAGCTCTTGCAGGGCACTGTAAAAATATTTATGTAACTATTAATGAAGATAATTCCATTACTGTAAAAGATGACGGACGCGGTATTCCGGTTGATATACACCCTAAAGAAAAACGTTCTGCACTGGAAGTAGTAATGACCGTATTACATGCAGGAGGCAAATTCGATAAAGATTCCTACAAAGTTTCAGGTGGTTTACATGGCGTAGGTGTATCGTGTGTTAATGCATTATCAACCCACTTAAAAGTAAATGTGCATCGTGGAGGGAAAGAATATGTGCAAGAATACTCCATCGGTAAACCTCTTTATCCGGTAAAAGAAATTGGGCCGACTGATTACAGAGGCACCATTGTAACCTTTAAGCCGGATGAAACTATTTTTAATGTTACCGTTTACAGCTACGAAACATTATCCGCACGCATGCGCGAACTTGCCTATCTTAATAAAGGAATAAGCATTACCATTACCGATTTAAGAGAAAAAGACGATGAAGGAAATCCAAAATCAGAACGCTTTTATTCTCAAGGCGGATTAAAAGAATTTGTAGAATATTTAGATGCAAACCGCGAAAAATTAATTCCCGATTGCATTTACTTAGAAAGCGATAAATATGGCATTCCAATCGAAGTTGCCATGACCTACAATTCATCATTTGCTGAAAATGTACACTCCTATGTAAACAATATCAATACCCACGAAGGAGGAACACACTTAGCAGGTTTTAGAAGAGCTTTAACAAGAACCTTAAAATCATACGCAGAAAAGCAAGGATTTTTATCAAAACTTAAATTCGATATTAGTGGCGATGACTTTCGCGAAGGCCTAACAGCCGTTATTTCTGTAAAAGTTGCCGAACCTCAATTTGAAGGCCAAACCAAAACCAAATTAGGAAATAACGAGGTAATGGGAATGGTAGATCAGGCAGTAGGCGAAATGCTGAATAATTACCTTGAAGAACACCCAAGAGAGGCTAAAATAATTACCGATAAAGTAATATTAGCAGCTACAGCCCGCCATGCCGCACGCAAAGCACGCGAAATGGTACAACGCAAAAGTGTAATGACCGGTTCAGGCCTACCAGGTAAACTAGCAGACTGCTCAGAGCGCGACCCATCGCAATGTGAAATTTATTTTGTAGAAGGTGATTCAGCGGGCGGAACTGCCAAACAAGGTCGCGATAGACGTTTTCAGGCAATTATGCCCCTGCGCGGTAAAATACTGAATGTAGAAAAAGCCATGCAACATAAAATTTTTGAAAACGAAGAAATTAAAAACATTTTTACCGCACTGGGAGTAAGCCTTGGTACAAAAGATGACAGCAAAGCCTTAAATATTGAAAAACTCCGCTATCATAAAATTATCATCATGTGCGATGCCGATGTTGACGGTAGCCATATTACCACCTTAATTATGACTTTCTTCTTCCGCCACATGAAAGAATTAATTGAAAACGGTCATTTATATATTGCAACCCCTCCGCTTTATTTAGTAAAAAAAGGCAAAGAACAACGCTATTGCTGGAACGATGAAGAACGCAATAAAGCCATAGCCGAATTAGGTGGCGGAAAAGATAATACAGTAAATGTACAACGCTACAAAGGTTTGGGAGAAATGAACGCAGAACAATTATGGGAAACTACCATGAATCCTGCAACACGTACTCTGCGACAAGTAACTATTGACAGTGCAGCAGAAGCAGACAGAATTTTCTCTATGCTAATGGGCGATGATGTACCACCGCGCAGAGAATTTATAGAGAAGAATGCAAAATATGCCAGGATTGATGTATAGCATTTGATAAAAAATAAAAGCATAAAAAAATCCCTCCGAATTTTTAGAGGGATTTTTTATTAATTGTTAGATTATTTCTTAATCAATTGTTTTAGTTCATCAAGTTGTTTTTGCTGGTCTTCTATTAATTTTTGTTGTTCTTTAATTGCTTCTACTAATACTGGAATTAAAGAAGTATAGTCAACTGTTTTAAAAACTTGATTTGGCTCTTTTTCTAAGGAAGCTTTATCAGAAACTTTTCTCATTGTAGGCAATCCTTTTTCGTGGACAAGTTCGGGAAAAATCATTTCTAATTCTTGAGCTATAAATCCAATTTGCTTTCCCTTAGGTAGATTATATTTACCATTATATTCACTTGAATACTCATAAGTGTATGCATTTACACTCATTAATTTATTTAATGCACCATCTAAGCGTTTAATGTTCGTTTT
>CALKJP010000159.1 GCA_937995645.1 uncultured Bacteroidia bacterium | reverse complement strand
TCAAAAATCAGTTTTTGATTTAGAAAAGGGGCATCCTGAAAGTGCCGGCAGAGTTGTATTTGGTGTAACGTATAATTTTAATCAATCAAACTATTTAACTGATAAACTTTTTAAGAAGAAAGCTGATTAAGAATGGCAGCTACTATAATACCTGCTGTTTCGGTTCTTAATCGGCTTTCACCTAATGTTACAGGAATGAAATTATTTTTTAAAGCTTGTTGAATTTCTTGTGGAGTAAAATCTCCCTCAGGGCCTATTAAAATTAAAACCTCTTTTTGCGATGGAATAATAGATTTTAAATCTTGTTTATTTTCCGGTAAGCAATGCGCAATACACTTTAAGGCAGAGTGAGCAGTTTTAATAAAATCATTAAAATTTTGCGCTTCGTTTATTTTGGGCAAATAAGCTTTAATGGATTGCTTCATTGCCGAAATGGCGATTTTCACTAAGCGGTCTGTTTTAACAACTCTTCTTTCTGAACGTTGACAAATAATGGGGGTAATTTCATCAATGCCAATTTCAGTAGCTTTTTCAACAAACCACTCAATGCGATCTATATTTTTTGTTGGGGCTATAGCTATATGCAGGCGGTAATTTCTTTTACCAAAATATTTTTGAGTTTCTAAAATATACAATAAACATTTTTTACCACTAATAACAGCAATAGCGGCTTTATAAAAACCGCCATTGCCATCAATAAGATATACAATATCCTTTTCTTTTAAGCGTAAAACTTTTGTGCAGTGCTTCGATTCTTCTTCATTAAGAAAATATTCACTTCCATTAATATCGGGAGTATAAAAAAGGTGCATTGCAAAAATTTTTATTCTACAATAATTACCAGATACTTTGATGCACTCCAAAAATCATCTGAATTTATAATAACTAATTTTTCTGCTTTGTCTTTTGAACCTTCAATTTTATATGAACCGGAAGGATGTGTTGTAATAACACTTGCTTTTTTTGTAAGTAGTGGAATAGAAGATGTTGTTGTAACATCAATTTTAGTAAAGTATTCTTTATTAAAATCGCTTTTAAGTTTGTTTATTTTACCAATACCAACAAATCCTCCTTCTTTAGTAATTACGCCTTTTTCAAGCAGTTCTTTTTTAGTTCCTATTACATAGTACGCTGTATTTAACTTTCCGGTTTTATCATCCAACTCTTCCAGACGTTGATTGTATTCAACAAATAATTTTTCTAATGCAGCATTTGCAATGGTTAATTCTTCTTTTAAGGATGCAATTTCATTGTTTTTTTCATCCAGTTTTTTATTTAATCCTTCAATTATTTTTTCAAGCTCTGCACTTTTAATTCCTGCTGCTTTCAGTTTTTTATTGAGGGATGCAATTTTGTTTTTATTTTCTAAAAGTAATTGTCCAATCATGTTAATATCGGCAGCTATTTGCTCTTGTTGAGTATTTTGATTTTCTAATTTTGAAGAGCTGATTCGTACAATTTTTTCGCGCTCTTTTATGGCATTTAAGTTTTCTTCAATTTCATTCAGCGATTTTAAAAACTCGTCAATACTTTCGTCTTTTGCTAACGCTTCGGCTTTTAAGCGCTCATTTTCTGCTCTTAAACTGTCTAATTCAGGAGAGTTAACATCGGTAGATGAAGTGTTACATGCACCAATAAATAATGCTAAAACGGTGTATAAAATAATTGAAATACGCATAGGTTGAAAATTAATGTTATGAGCAAATGTAATGCAAATTAGTGATACTGCGTAATTGAAAAATAATTTTGATACTTTTGAATTATGGCACAAAACTTAATTGAACTATACAATAGCATGAATCATTTTGGAAGATTTATGCAAATGGATTATTGCATTTTAAATGCCGGTGAAGTTGAATATAAATTAACTGTAAGAGAAGAATTGCTGGCTACTCAACATACAGCACATGGAGGTGCTTTAGCGGCATTTATGGATGCAATTTTAGGTGTTGCATCTCTGTCGGCAGTGGCTGATGAAGGAAAATTGGTTGCCACCATCGAGTTTAAAATAAATTACCTGAAACCTGCTTTAATAGGTGATTATTTAACAGGGAAAGGGAAAGTAATACAAAAAGGAAAACGTATTTTAATTACCGAAGGCGAAATATATAATCAAAAGGATGAATTGATTGTTAAAGCTATTGGTACTTTTACATCTTATCCGGCAAATAAGTAGAATGAATTGTGATGGGGTGAAATTTATTGAGATTAATAGAAATTGTTAGAGATTTGTTGAGATTGATTTTGAGATTTGTAGAAGTTAAACCCAAATTATGAAATTAAAAAGAACAATAATTATAAGAGTAAATTGGTACAAATAAAAAATCAACCAACAAAATAGTTCAAGACTTAAAAGTTGAGTTTGTGAACAAAGCAGTATCTTCCCGGGGAGGGACGAAGTTGTTGAAAGACCTCATTGATCAAACAAAGATCAAAGAATTTCTATCCCAATTAGATTTACCCCAATCGGGGTCTAATCGAGCTTATTCGTCCATACAAATAATAGAATGTTTTTGGGTAAGTATATGGGCAGGAGCTGGGCGATTCAGTCATTCGGCCATGTTACGGTATGATAAGGTACTTCAACAGATATTTGGATGGAAGCAAGCGCCCTCCCAAAGTACCTATAGTC
>CALKJP010000158.1 GCA_937995645.1 uncultured Bacteroidia bacterium | reverse complement strand
GATTGTTTAGTCCCGCTTAAAAATTAATTCACAAGATTTTATTAATCCATTGTTTTTAATTCTGCCACAAGCTCTGTAAGGGCTTTTTTAGCATCTCCAAAAAACATGGAACATTTTGGATCGTAGAACAAGAGGTTGTCAATTCCTGCATAGCCGGCATTCATGGAGCGCTTATTAACTATAATATGTTTTGCTTTATCCACTTCCAAAATTGGCATACCGTAAATTGGCGATGAGGGGTCGGTTTTAGCGGCAGGGTTTACAACATCGTTTGCGCCAACTACCAAAACCACATCCGTTTGTTCAAATTCTGGGTTAATTTCTTCCATTTCAACCAACTTATCGTATGATACATTCGATTCGGCCAACAATACATTCATGTGTCCGGGCATACGTCCTGCCACAGGGTGTATGGCATATTTAACTTCCACGCCTCTTTCTTCCAATAAATCTTCCAATTCTTTTATGATATGTTGTGCTTGCGCTACTGCTAAACCATAACCGGGAACAATCACAACTTTTTTAGAATAGTTCATTAATACTGCAAGGTCGCTTACCTGAATATCTTTTATAGTGCCTTTCAAATCAGCACCGCTGCCAGCTGCAGTGCTGCTTCCGAAAGCTCCGAAAATAACATTGCTTAAAGGACGGTTCATGGCTTTACACATTACTAATGTTAAGAGTGTACCGGCAGAACCAACTAAAATACCACCGGTTAACATTACTTTATTGTCGTATAAAAATCCACCGCAGGCTGCTGCTAAACCTGTAAATGAGTTTAGTAATGAGATTACAACGGGCATATCTGCACCGCCTATTGGTAATACGAACATTACTCCATAAATTAAAGCTGCGGCAAATAATATATACATCAATGGCATACTTACATTACCACTGTAAATCATATATCCTGCAAAAACAAATAAACCAAACATTATAACGGTATTAATAATGTTGTAATATGGTAATCTTACGGGCTTGTTCATGGTACCATTTAATTTTAAGAAGGCGATGATACTTCCTGAAAAAGAAACAGAACCGATGATTAATCCGGCAAAAATGGCAATAAGCGAACCTATTATGGCTCCTTGTCCTCCTGTAAGCACCATTGCGGCCATAGCTAAAGGGTTCATGTGCAACATGTGATCTATTTCAATTAATGAAATTAAGGCAGCACAAGCGCCTCCCATGCCATTAAAGATAGAAACGAGCTCCGGCATTTTGGTCATTTGTACTTTTACGGCAGTCATCCAACCTATAATAGTACCAATGGCAATGGCCGTAAATATGAGCACGTAAATTAATGTTGGAACATTGTTGTCGTGCAGAAAAATAGTTCCTAAAATGGCCAAGGTCATACCAAAGGCTCCTATAAGGTTTCCTTTGCGCGCGGTTTTGGCGTTACCCATCATCTTTAAACCGATGATAAAAGTTACAGAACCAATTAAATAGCAAATTTCAAGTAAGTGATTTTTCATGTGATAAATTCTAATTTTTCAAATTCTAAATTCTAATCTTTTTTATTGATACGGTTATTATGTATAGCTCCTAATATGTTTTTTAGTTCAGTTGCTTCTTGAATTAAGTCATCCCTTTCATTTCCAAGGCTCTCATTTGAAATATCTAATAATCTTAGCCAAAGTAAACTTTCTTTACATTCTTTTTTGCATATTTTAATTCGCATTAAAAAGTCTTTTTCTCCCAGTTTTTCATTCGCCTCAATATAGTTTGCAGCTACTGATCCGGAAGACCTGATGAGTTGTTTTATTTCTTCTTTGTTCCAAATGTTTTTATCACGTTTTCTAACAAAAATTCTAATGTTTTTAGCAAATAAAAAGGTTCGTTCTTCTAAATCATAAACTTATTCTTTTATCATTACTTTTAGAATTTAAAAGTTTAGAATTTAGAATTTTTAATATTTTATTTTTTCTTGAACATTTCCAACATTCGGTCTGTTACAACAAAACCTCCTACCACATTTAATGTACCAAGCAATACTGCTAAAAAGCCTAACACAAGGGCAAGGTAATTTTCAGGATCTACCTGAAGCATAACATAAATAGCTCCAACAATTACAACTCCATGTATAGCATTTGCTCCACTCATAAGTGGGGTGTGTAAAACGGTTGGTACACCACCAATAACTTCTACTCCCACAAAAACTGCAAGAATAATGAAGTAAATCATTTCGCGGTGTTCGCTAAAAAAGGCTAATAAAGATTCCATAGTTTATTTTTGATTTGTTGATTTATTGATTTCTTAAAATTGTTGATTTTAATTATTTATAAAGTTTCATTATTAATTCTGGTTTTTATAGTTTTTCTTGATTTAGACATTATTGCTAATATTTCATTTGCTTCTTTTAAAATAATGTTTACCATCTCTTTATCAACAATTTCAGCTTCTAAACTTAATTCAATCCAAAAAACACATTCATCAGCTTCTTCAACAACGATACTCAACTTAGAAACAAATTCTGCATTATATCTCGCTCAGCAAATGCCCTGTAATTTGCAGCAATGGAAAATGCGGAACGTAAAAGTTGTTTTTTAATAATATAAGATTCATCTGTTTTGTTAAAATCTTTTGTAAACCTTAAAAACTTCTAATGCAAATTGTTTTGTTCTTTGTTTTAATTTTTCCGGAAAGTTATCTGTAACTAAGTTCATTCAACAATTCAACAATTCATTAATTCATAATTGTTGGATGCACTTTTTGTCCCTTATGAACAATTAATGAGCCTTTGGTAATTTCTTCTTCCATTTCCCACTTAAAACCTTCAGGCGTTGCTAAATGATATAAAAGCGTAATGATGTTTTTAGCGTACAATTCACTGGCGTTTAATGGAAGCAAACTTGGAATATTTGATTCTCCAATAATTGTTACACCGTGCTTTACAACGGTTTTGTTTAATTCGCTGCCAACTACGTTTCCACCTTGTTCTACAGCCATATCAACTATAACGGAGCCTAATCGCATTGATTTTACCATTTCTTCGGTTACTAAAACAGGTGCTTTTTTGCCGGGAATTAATGCGGTTGTAATAACAATGTCGGCTTCTTTTACATGTTTGGCAACTAATTCCTGTTGCTTTTTTAAAAACTCTTCCGAAACTCCTTTTACATATCCTCCTTCAATTTTAATAGAGTCATCGCCTTTTACTTCAATAAATTTTCCGCCTAAAGATTCTACTTGTTCTTTGGTTTCCGGGCGAATATCGGTACATTCAACTACTGCTCCTAAGCGTTTTGCGGTTGCAATAGCTTGTAGGCCTGCAACGCCAGCGCCAAATATTACCACCTTTGAGGGGCGAATAGTTCCAGCAGCTGTTGTCATCATTGGCAATATTTTACCGATAGTATCTGCTGCCAGCAATACTGCTTTATATCCTGCTAAATTAGCTTGTGAGCTTAATGCGTCCATTTTTTGTGCACGTGAAATGCGTGGAACAGCATCCATGGAAAAAGCAGAAATTCCAGCATTTGCACTAGCATCAACCACCTCTTTGTTTGTAGCTGCCCACATGAACGATATGAGTACGGCTTCTTTTTTCATCCATGCTATTTCAGATGGTTGTGGTGCATTAACTTTTAAAACAACATCTGCATTAGCATAAACTGATTGCGTATTGCTTTCTATTTTTGCACCGGCAGAACTGTACATTTCATCGGTATAAAAAGAGTTTAATCCTGCTCCGCTTTCAATGGTACAGGCGAATCCTTTTTTTATTAAATCTTTAACGGTGTCGGGTGTAAGAGCTACTCGGTTTTCCTTGAATTTAGTTTCTTTGGGTACTGCAATTTGTATCATTTATTTGAAATGTTTACTCAAAATTAATTTACTTATGACAGAGTACAAAATTTTTTTACTATAGGTTAATAAAAAAAAATATCAACAACTAATGGAGACGGTGTTTTTTTAATTAGAAAATTGCAGATTACAGATTTTAAATTTCCAAATTTTAAACTCTAAATTCTAAAAATCATCAAATCATCAAATCTAAAATTTAAGTGTTCTTTGCCAACTACTAACTGCTAACTGCATACTGCCAACTGAATTTATGAGCCTTACGCCTAATACCTAACGAATAGCCACTAAAGACTAATGCCTAATGCCTAATTATTCTCCTTTTCTTTGTTTTCTTCGGTCTTCTTTTCGCTTTTGGCGAGCCATTTTTCGATACCTGCGGTCATTTTGCTCAGCTTCAGAAATTTGAACTTTGTCGTCTTTGCTAATATTGAGCGTAATTGCTACCATTGGGAACACTCGACTAAAATCGCGTTCAATTATAAGCGGTATTTCTACTCCAACTACTTTGCTTTCAATGGCAAAGAGCGGCATAAATTCAAATGGGCGTGGATAGCCTATTCTAATGCTGCCAACTTTTAAGGTATCTCCAATAAAATAAGCCCCTTCTACTCCTGTTTTAATTCTAAAATCTTTGTTTTTGTAGAGCATGAGCTTGCTTTGTAGGCCAAATCGTGAAAGGCTGTATGTTGATGTAAAAGAGCCTTGTACATACACAATACTGGCAGGGTTATATTCATAGGCGAGCCCCAGCCCCGAAAGCGATGCAACAGCTTTAAAACTATTGTCGTTTTTATACTGTGCAAAGGATTTACTTTTTGTTGCTAAAACAAAAAGTGTTAAAAGAGTAAAAGAAAATATATTTTTAATGTTATACATTAATGTTTAAACAACAAGTTGATATATTTTTCCGGGCAAAGCTTTAATTATACCATTAAATTCCATATTTAATAAAAGCATAGAGGCTTTGCCTTGAGTTAGACCTGTTTTAACGCATATTTGATCAATATGTTGCTCGTTTTGTAACTGTAACACATCGGCAATTAACTTTTCATCCTCATTTAATTCTACAAATAATGATGTTTGTGCTTTTTCTGTTTTTTTATTTTCATTTTCTAATTCCCATCCTAATAGAAAAGCCAGTTCTGCTCCGCTTTCTATTAATGAAGCACGGTGTGTTTTAATTAGCCAGTTACAGCCTTTTGAATAAGTGTCATTTACCTTTCCGGGAAAAGTAAAAACATCGCGATTGTAGCTGTTGGCAATTTCTGCTGTAATTAATGCACCTCCTTTTTCTCCGGCTTCAACTACAATGGTAGCATCACTAATTCCTGCAATAATTCGGTTTCTTTTTGGAAAATTTTCTCTGTCAGGATTGGTTTTACTCGGAAAATCAGTCAAGAGGCCTCCGTATTCCTGCATATCTTCGGCAAAGGATTTGTGTTGTGCAGGATAAATTCTGTCTAATCCATGTGCTACAATTCCAATTGTAGGCAAATTGTTTTTTAAAGCGTTTTTATGAGCACAAATATCAATTCCAAATGCGAGCCCACTATATATACTAGGGTTAAATGGTATTAAATCCTGAATAAGTTTTTCGCATAAATCTTTTCCGTATTCGGTTGCATTTCTGGTTCCCACGATGCTTACATGTTTTTGTCGGTTAAGGGAGCAATTTCCCTTAAAATACAGCATTACAGGAGCATCGTCAATATTTTTTAACCGTTGTGGGTATTCTTCGTCCAGAAAAAATAAAGGCTGAATGTTGTTTGAGCGTATATATTCGATTTCTTCTTCTGCTCTTTTTAGTGCTTCGATTTGATTTAATTGTTGAGCGGTTATTTTACCAATACCGGGAACTTTTTCAAGTAATGCTTTTTTTTCTTTAAAAACAGCTTCTGCTCCTCCGCAATAGGCAATAAGCTTTTTGGCAGTAATATCTCCTACTCCGTTCAAAAAGGTTAATCCAACCCTGTATATTAGTTCTTCGTCTAACAATATTTTACTTTTTAATATTTATTTTTTTACATTGGCATAAAAAAACACAAGCAAAAGTAAAGTTAATGTTATTAATTGTGCTGCAAAATTCGCATTTTTAATAAATTTTTACGGCTTTTCAAAATTGTTTAACCAAAATTATATTGAATGACAAAAAATTACGCGCTAGTTATTTCTTCTCTGTTTTTTTCTTTTTTAGTTTATTCTCAAGAAGCATTTATAAAAGGTAGAGTTACGGATGCTCAAACCAAAGAAACGCTAATAGGGGTTAATGTTATACTTTCTGATAATTCCGGGGCGGCAACCGATATTGATGGTAATTATTTTATAAAAGTAAAACCGGGGAAAGTTACCATTACCTTTAAATATATCGGATATAAAAGCGTTACAAAAAACATAGATATAGCATCAGGCGAAACCAAAGTGTTAAATCTGGCATTAGACAAAGATTCTAAAGAGCTGGATGTGGTGGTGGTTTCCGCGGGTCGTTTTGAACAAAAACTGGGAGATGTTACCGTTTCAATGGAGGTTATAAAGCCGGAATTGATAGAAAATAAAAACACCACCAATATGGAAACTATTATTGACCAGACTCCTGGTGTGAGTATAATTGATGGTCAGGCAAACATTCGCGGTGGTGGCGGTTTTAGTTATGGTGCGGGAAGCCGTGTATTGTTGCTGGTTGATGATATGCCAATGATTACAGCAGATGCAGGAGATATTAAATGGAATTTTATTCCGGTTGAAAATATTGAGCAAGTTGAGGTAATAAAAGGAGCTTCGTCTGCTTTGTTCGGTTCTTCTGCATTAAACGGAGCAATTAATATTCGTACTGCTTATCCTAAAAACGAACCTGTAACAAAAATTAATGTGTTTCATGGTATGTATGGCGACCCTGTGAGAAGAGACACAACAGGAAGCATCAGAGATTCTTTAGGATATTTAAACAAACCTCTAAAATGGTGGACAAGCGCTAATCCTACTTACACGGGTACTAATTTTTTACACTCACGTAAAGTAGGAAATCTGGATGTGGTAGTTGGAGCTGCTATTTTTTCAGATGAAGGTTACCGCGAAGGAGAGAAAGAGCAAAGAGGAAGAGCTAATTTTAATTTACGCTATCGTTCTAAAAAAATTGAAGGTCTTAATGTAGGTTTAAACGGTAATGCTCAATACTCAAAAGGAGGATTATTTCTTATTTGGCAAAATGCCGATTCTGGAGCTTATCGTCCTGCCGGGGGAAGAGCTTTAGAGTACACTTCTGTGCGTGCTAATATCGACCCGTATTTAACTTATTACAGCAAAAAAGGAGATAGGTTAAGCATAAGAACACGCTATTTTAATGCTACCAATAAAAATGATACACGCCAGCAGTCGTATGCTCACTTGTATTATTCCGAAGCGCAATATCAAAAACAATTTGAAAACAATTTAACCCTAACTACCGGAGTAACCAATATTTACTCGGTAGTAGAGTCTGATTTGTATGGAAATCATTTTGCCAACAACTCATCTTTTTATGCTCAGGCAGATAAAAAATTCTGGGGAAGATTATCGCTTTCAATGGGTATTCGATTGGAACATTTTAGAACAGATTCTATTGAAAGTTTAACCGATATTGCCATTATGCCCGAAAAATCACTTATCAGAAATGATAGCATTATAAAAGATACGCTTACTCTATTTAAAAATGCCACTTACAGACCAATTCCACGAATTGGGATAAACTATCAACTCTTTGAATTTACTTATTTAAGAGCTTCTTACGGACAAGGATTCCGTTTCCCGAGTATTGCAGAGCGCTTTATCAGAACGAGCGCAAGTGGATTGGAAATTTATCCGAACCTGGATTTAAAACCAGAAACCGGCTGGAGCGCAGAAGTGGGTATTAAACAAGGAATAAAATTAGGCGAATGGAAAGGGTTTTTAGATTTGGCCTATTTCTTAACGCGTTACCGCAACATGGTAGAGTTCTCCTTTGGGCAATGGGGGAACCCGGCTGTTGACCCAATTTTTGGAGTGGGTGTAAAATCATTAAATGTGGGTTATGCAGAAATTACCGGATGGGATGGCTCGGTTATGGGAACCGGGAAAATTTTAGGAATAAACACTACGCTAACAGCCGGCTACACCTATATGGTTCCAGTTATTTTAAATTTGGATTCGATGTATAAAAGCACTTTGTCGGATACTACCATTAATATTTTAAAATACCGTTTCCGTCATTTGGCAAAAGCCGATGTGCAGTTTGATTTTAAAAAGATATCAACAGGATTAAGTTTCCGCTACAATAGCTTTATGGAAAACGTAGATTATTTCTTTGTAATGCCGATAATTGGCGATTTATTAACTCCCGGGTATCGCGAGTATCGTGCAAAACGACAAGACCGTAGAGGCGACTGGGTATTTGATTACCGCATATCATACCAAATGACTGAGCAAAGTAAAATAGCGCTTATCATTAATAATGTATTTAACCGCGAGTATATGATACGCCCTGCCGATATTCAGCCACCAAGAACTGTTGCTTTGCAGTATGGATTGCAGTTTTAATAAAACAGAAAATCAAATTTCTGAAGCCGTGATTTTTTACTCGCGGCTTTTTTATTTCTAACTTAGTGAATTAATTATTTAAACATTGAACAGAATAATCTCTCCAGCAACCTTTTCAGGAAGCCTAAAAGTGCCTCCTTCAAAAAGCTATTTGCAAAGAGCTATTGCCATAGCTGCAATGGCTAATCATGCAGTTGAGATTGATGGATACGCCCCAAGCAACGATGTGGATGCAGCCATTGCTATTGCTAAAAATATGGGCTCAGAGATAGAAATACATCAGCAAAAAATAATTGTAAAAGGCAACTTTAATGCTGCGAATATTTCAGCAATTCATTGCGGAGAGGCGGGTTTAAGTGCACGCATGTTTGCCCCGATTGTTGCTTTAAAAGAAGAAAAAGTTATAATTACAGGCGAAGGCTCTTTGTTACATCGCCCTATGCACATGATAATAGCGGCTTTGCAACAGCTGGGAAAAACTGTAAATTCGAATAATGGATTATTGCCATTAGAAATCTCCGGAAAACTAATTCCACAAAAAATAAAAATTGACGCTTCTGAAAGTTCACAACTGCTTACAGGATTATTAATAGCGCTTCCATTTTCTAAAAGTAATAGCGAAATAGAAGTAACTCAGTTAAAAAGTATTCCTTACATACAAATGACACTTGATATTTTGCAGCAGTTTGGAATCAACATTCAGCATACCAACTACCGAAATTTTTTTATTGAGGGAAATCAAAAAGTACAATCAAATAACTATACCGTAGAAGGCGATTGGAGTGGTGCAGCTTTTCATTTGGTGGCAGCTGCCATTGCCGGAAATGCAGAATTAGAAGGATTAAATAAAAATTCCGCACAGGCAGATAAGGCGATTTTAGAAGCACTAAAAAATGCAGGCGCAAAAATTAATTGGATAAGTAACACATCTATAAAAACAGAAAAAGAAAAATTAAACGCTTTCGATTTCGATGCCACACATTGCCCTGATTTATTTCCCCCATTAGCAGCCTTAGCAGCCAATTGTAATGGGATAAGTAAAATTAAAGGGATTCATCGATTGCTGCACAAAGAAAGCAACCGAGCATTAAGCATACAATCAGAATTGCAAAAACTTGGAATTAACGTTGAATTGAAAAATGATGAAATGTGGATTTACGGAGGAAAAATTTCAGAAGGAAAAATCTATTCACACAAGGATCATCGCATAGCCATGATGGGAGCCGTTTTAGCATTAAATGCAGCAGCACCCATTGAAATAGAAGCTGCAGAAGCCGTCCAAAAATCCTATCCCACTTTTTTTGAAGATTTTAATACGTGTCAGAAAAATAGGTATAAAGGTATTAGTCGTTAGGCTTAAGTCGCATAAATTCAGTTGGCAGTAAGCAGTATGCAGTTAGTAGTTGGCAAAGAACACTTAAATTTAGATTTGATGATTTGATGATTTTTAGAATTTAGAGTTTAAAATTTGGAAATTTAAAATCTGTAATCTGTAATTTTAAAATCTAACATAAAACTTCGTACAAAATTTAATCCTGTATATTTGCAAAAGATTCATAATCCGCATCCATGAATTCATTCGGTACATTTTTCAGAGTTCACATTTTTGGCGAGTCGCATGGAGCAGCTGTAGGCATTTGTATTGATAATTGTCCTGCCGGTATTGATTTAAATGAAGAAGATTTTTTACACGATATTTCCCGCAGAAAAAGCGGTGCAAAGGGCACCACACCTCGCAAAGAAGAAGATACTCCCGAAATTATCAGCGGAGTGTTTAATGGAAAAACTAACGGAGCGCCCATTACAATTTTATTTAAAAACACCAATGTAATTTCTAAAGATTACAGTAATTTAATTGATATGCCTCGCCCCGGACATGCAGATTTTACAGCAAAAATAAAATATGGCGGCTTTAACGATTACAGAGGTGGCGGACATTTTTCAGGAAGGCTTACTTTGTGTTTGGTGGCAGCAGGTGTTATAGCAAAGAAAATTTGCAGCACTATTTCTATTCAGGCAAAATTGGTTGAAGCTGGCGGAAAAAGCAATATTGAAGAAGCTATAGAAGAAGCATTGTTGGTTAAAGATTCTATTGGCGGCATAGTAGAATGTGTAGCAGGCAACATGCCAGTAGGTTTAGGAGAACCTTTTTTTGATTCAATAGAATCACTCATATCACACATCATTTTTTCAATCCCTGCCATAAAAGGCATTGAGTTTGGAACCGGATTTTCTGCTGCAAAAATGAAAGGAAGCGAGCATAACGATTCAATAATTGACGCATCAGGTAAAACAGAAAAAAACAATGCAGGCGGAATTAACGGAGGCATTAGCAACGGAAACAATTTAGTATTTAGGGTAGCTGTTAAACCTACATCCAGCATAGGAATTCCACAGGAAACAATAAATTTTAAAAGCGGTCAAAAAGAAACGCTTGAAATAAAAGGCCGACACGATGTTTGTATCGCTTTGCGTGTTCCGGTAGTAGTAGAAGCTGCAACCGCACTAGTTTTGGCAGATTTAATGCTTCTTGATCAAGTAACAAAGCGAAAGTAATCTCTTGTGATTAATATCATCTTGAAAACTGACCTTCGTCAGTTTTTATGCCAATAGCACGTTCTATTTTTGCGATAATTAATATTGTCATTAAAAATGAACATGCGAAAAGATTTGGCATTCGAGAAAATAGGTTTGAAGAATTTGAGCGAATATATCGAACAAACCCATCACGCTTATGAACTTTCATCATTATCAGCTATAGAAAAATATTTTAATACAATTTCTAAAAATGATATTGAGCTAAACCCTTCCATTGAAGAAGTAAAAAAATTGTTTTATCAACTTTTTGAAACATTTCATAATCATATAAGCCAAGAGGAAAATTTTATCGGCAAATTAATTGAGCTTACTCAGAACAACAGAATTAATAAAAATGGGTATGAACAAAATTTTGTTGAATTTAAAAAGCAGCATCAAAATATTTTCGAAATATTATTAAAAATTAAAGTATTAACCAATAATTTTAAAGTAGATGAAAACTCCTCTGCGGTATTAAAATTATGTTGTGCGCGCCTTTTCGATTTTGAGCAGGATTTATTAAAACATCAATATCTGGAAGAGCAATACCTTTTTCCTCAGCTCATTCAACGTTTAACCGCATCGGGCAATTAATTTATGCCACCCTTAAAATCCGAAATTAAAGAAGTAAAGCAGCAAAGCGTATGCTTTCATTGCGGAAATGACGCTGTGGAAACACCAATTAATTTTGATGAAAAAGTGTTTTGTTGCGAAGGTTGTAAAACCGTTTACGAAATATTAAATCAAAATAATCTCTGCAACTATTATGATTTAAATAATAATCCGGGAATTACTGCAAAAAAATCCGAAAATCTTAAAAAATTTGCCGTATTGGATGACGCGAAAGTGCGTCAAAAACTTATTCAGTTTACAGATGGCAAACAATCGAAAGTTACGTTTTACATTCCATATATTCATTGCAGTTCCTGCGTTTGGCTGTTGGAAGTGCTATATAAATTAAACCCTGGAATTATTTCCTCACAGGTAAATTTTTTACGCAAAGAAGTTTCTGTTACGTTTAAAGAACATGAAATATCCTTACGTCAATTAGCCGAATTGCTTACCAATATTGGTTACGAGCCAAAGCTGAGTTTTGACGATATACAATCTGAAAAGAAAAAAACAGGAATTAATAAAAATTACTACAAACTGGGAGTTGCATTCTTTGCCTTTGGAAATATCATGCTCTTAAGTTTTCCGGAATATTTAGGAATAGATGAATTGGCAGAAAGCGAATACCGTCAGTTTTTTGGATACTTAAATTTTGTATTGGCGCTACCTGTAATGTTTTATAGTGCTTCCGGCTTTTTCAATTCTGCTTATCAGGGAATAAGGCAAGGCGTTTTAAATATGGATTTCCCTATTGTGCTCGGAATTATTGCCATGTTTGCACGAAGCTCTTACGAAATTTTTTCCGGAACAGGAGCAGGTTACATGGACACACTTGCCAGTTTGGTTTTTTTGATGTTGGTGGGCAGAATGTTTCAAAACAAATCCTACGAACGAATCTCTTTTGAGCGCGATTATAAATCTTATTTCCCAGTATCGGCAACTGTTTTAGAAAAAAATGAAGAAAAAACTATTCCGCTTTCTGATTTAAAAGTGGGGCAGCGATTAGTAATCAGAAACGGAGAATTAATTCCTGCCGATGCTATTCTGTTTAAAGGCGAAGCACATATTGATTACAGCTTTGTAACGGGAGAATCTGTTCCGATAGAAGTTGTTTTAGGTGAAATTGTATATGCGGGTGGTCGTCAGCAAGGTGGTGCAATAGAAGTAGAAGTAATTAAAGAAGTTTCGCAAAGTTATCTTACACAACTTTGGAATGATAAAGCATTTAAAAAAAACAACAAAAATGATATAGGTTCTTTAGCCAACAAAGTAAGCAAATGGTTTACATTAGTGGTATTAGCTGTATCGTTTATAGCAGCATCTTACTGGATTTGGAATGGCGATAGTTTTAAAGCGTTAAATGCATTTACGGCCGTTTTAATTATTACATGCCCTTGTGCATTAGCACTTTCCACACCTTTTACATTGGGCAATGCCATGCGTATATTGGGAAGAAACAAAATGTATGTTAAAAATGCTGAAGCTGTTGAGAAAGCCGGAAAAATAACCTCGATTGTTTTTGATAAAACAGGTACACTTACTCAAAACAACAAAACAAACATACAATATAATGGTAAAGTTTTAAACGATGTTCAAACATCAATGTTGCGCTCTTTATTCAGAAACTCATCACATCCATTAAGTAAAAAGCTTTCTGATTATTTGGAGAAGGGCGATTTGCTTCCTGTTAAAAATTTTAAAGAGCATATAGGAAAGGGCATAGAGGCGATAATTAATAATCAAAAAGTTAAAGTTGGTTCAGCATCATTTTTAAATATAGTGTCTGAAAACAATTCAGCTAATGGAAGCAAGGTGTATGTTTCTTTTGATGATAAAATTGCTGGAGTATTTACCATAAAAAATGCTTATCGCGAAGGTTTGGAAACCATTATTCAGCAGTTGTCCACTAACTATAAATTGCATGTTTTATCAGGGGATAATGACCTTGAAAAAGAATATCTTTCAGGCGTTTTTGGTAAAAAAACTGCACTTCATTTTAATCAATCGCCTTCAGAAAAATTAAATTTTATAAAACAATTACAGGAACAAGGCGAAAAAGTAATGATGGTAGGAGATGGTTTAAACGATGCAGGAGCCTTAAAACAAAGTGATGTTGGTATTGCCATTTCTGATGATATTAATAATTTTTCTCCGGCCTGCGATGCCGTTTTGGAAGCTAATGAGTTTAGCAAATTGCCTTCAATTTTAAGTTTTTCTAAAAGCAGCGTAAAAATAATCCTATTCAGTTTTATGCTATCGTTTATTTATAATGTTGTTGGAACCCGCTTTGCAGTGAGTGGAGAAATGTCGCCACTTTTTGCTGCGATATTAATGCCAATAAGCTCGGTAACCATCATACTTTTTACAACAATTTCGAGTACTATTTCTGCTCGGAGAAAAAAACTTTAATACAATTTTTTGTAGAAGTAAAATAATTTAACCAAAAGAAAAAATGAAAAATGATAAAAGTCATGCCAAAAGATGATTAATATCATAAACAATAAAAATTAACAGATATACATTTGACCCAAAATATTATTACATGAGTGCAATATTTGTATTAATAGGGATAAGTTTAGTAGTTGCAGTTGGCTTTTTAATGGCCTTTTTATGGGCAGTAAGAAAAGGTCAATACGAAGATGACTATACACCTTCCTTACGAATGCTTTTTGATGATAAACCCTTAAAAGAAAAAACAGAAAACAACACTAATACCAATTCAAACATCTGACTATGGAAATTGAAAAATTCAGTTACGACAACAAGATTGTAAAAATGTTTGCCTATGCTACCATTATTTTTGGTTTAGTAGGTATGACGGTAGGTTTGCTGGTTGCATTGCAACTGGTTTTTCCGGCATTAAATTTTGGTTTCGAAATGACAAGTTTTGGCCGTGTTAGGCCGTTGCACACGAACGCGGTCATCTTTGCCTTTGTGGGGAATGGAATTTTCATGGGGGTATACTATTCCTTGCAGAGATTATGCAAAGCACGCATGTTCAGTGATTTGTTAAGCCGTATTCATTTTTGGGGATGGCAACTAATCATATTGTCAGCGGCCATCACGTTGCCTTTAGGCATAACTACCGGTAAAGAATATGCTGAATTAGAGTGGCCGATTGATATTGCTATTGCATTAATATGGGTTGTTTTTGGTATCAATATGTTTGGTACAATTTTAAAACGCAGAGAAAGACACTTGTATGTAGCCATCTGGTTTTACATTGCAACCTTTGTAACGGTTGCTGTTTTGCACATTGTAAACTCATTTGAGTTACCGGTTTCATTTTTAAAAAGTTACTCTATTTATGCAGGAGTTCAAGATGCATTAGTACAATGGTGGTATGGGCATAATGCCGTTGCATTTTTCTTAACCACACCATATTTGGGATTAATGTATTACTTTATGCCAAAAGCGGCTAATCGTCCGGTTTATTCATATCGCTTATCTATTATACATTTTTGGGCACTTATATTTATTTACATCTGGGCAGGTCCACACCATTTATTATATACTGCATTGCCGGATTGGGCTCAATCTTTAGGTGTTGTTTTCTCTGTAATGTTAATTGCTCCTTCGTGGGGTGGTATGATAAACGGATTGTTGACGCTACGTGGTGCATGGGATAAAGTGCGTGAAGATGTAGTATTAAAATTTATGGTAGTTGCTGTTACTGCTTATGGTATGGCAACGTTTGAAGGGCCAATGCTTTCATTAAAAAATGTAAATGCCATTGCACACTTTACCGACTGGATTATTGGTCACGTTCATATTGGCGGATTAGGCTGGAACGGATTTTTAACTTTTGGAATTTTGTATTGGTTAATTCCTCGCATTTTTAAAACAGAGTTATATTCTAAAAAACTTGCAAACTGGCACTTCTGGATAGGAACCTTGGGTATAGTATTATATGCTGTACCAATGTACTGGGCAGGCTTTACACAAAGTTTTATGTGGAAAGAATTTACTCCAGAAGGAATGATTAAGTATCCTAACTTCCTTGAAACAGTAACTAATTTAATTCCATTGTATGCGCTACGCGCTACCGGAGGCACATTATATCTAATAGGCGCTATAATGATGACCTATAACTTGATAAAAACCATACAAGCCGGAAATTTTGTAGCAAACGAAGAAGCTGAGGCTCCTGCATTGGCTGCTCATGAAGAACCTCATAAGGGTGAACACTGGCATCGTTGGATTGAAAGAAGACCGGTTCAAATGTTGGTATTAAGTCTTGTGCTAATTTTAATTGGCGGTATTGTTGAAATGGTTCCAACATTCTTAATTAAATCAAACATTCCTACCATTTCAAGTGTAAAGCCATATACACCGCTTGAACTAGAAGGTCGAGATATTTATATCAGAGAAGGTTGCTATACCTGTCACTCTCAAATGGTTCGTCCGTTCCGTTCAGAAACTGCACGTTATGGAGAATATTCTAAAGCGGGAGAATATGTTTATGATCATCCGTTCCAATGGGGTTCTAAACGTACCGGGCCCGATTTACATCGAGTTGGAGGAAAATATCCCGATTCATGGCACTTTAACCACTTCTTAGACCCAACGTCTATGTCGCCTGGCTCTATTATGCCTACTTATCCTTGGTTATTTGAGAAAACATTAAATACCTCTTTAACCGCCAAGAAAATCTCTGCAATGCGTTCTTTAGGTGTTCCTTATCCCGAAGGTTATGAAGAGCAAGCAGAAGCCGATCTAAAAAAACAAGCGGAACAAATTGTTGATAATCTTAAGAAAGATAAAATTGAAATTATGAGCGACAGAGAGGTTATAGCATTAATCGCTTATATGCAACGTCTTGGAGTTGACATTAAAGCACAAACGGCAAGTAAATAATATTTAAACATTAAAAAAAAGATTATGAAATTTATTAATTATTTAAGTACCATAGCAGGCATTGAGGTATATCCCTTAATATCGCTTATCATATTCTTTCTCTTTTTTGTAGCATTATTTGTATATGTGTTTACTACTAAAAAAGAACATATTGCTGAAGTAGAAATTATACCATTAAATGATTCTATTAAAAACGAAAACGATTTAAACTCTTAATACCATGGGTATCAACAGATCTTTAAAATCAATAGCTACTATAGCCTTAATGCTGTTTGCAGGTGTAGCAATAGCACAAGATGTGGTTAAAGAACCATATACTGCAAATGAAATTCTTACCAACGCCATGTTTTGGACTCTTTCAGGAATTACTCTAATTCTGTTTTTTATCATCGTCATTTTAGCCGGTGCGGTAAAAAACATGAGCGATTTTTGGAAACTTTCAAAAAACGGATTTAAAACCATAGCATTAATTGCAGTAACTGTTCTATCTGCCGATGCAATGGCTCAAGATGCAGCAGCTGCTACGCAACAAATAACATATGGAGGACTTACTTCTACCGTTTTCTTTTTATTTTTAGTGGTTATTTTCGTAGAGCTTTTTATAATAGCATCATTATTCTTTATTTTAAAGCGTTTAATAAATTTAAATAAAACAGAAGAGCTTGTTGAAGTTGTTCATCAAGTTTCATTTTTAGATAAATTCAATGCCTCTGTTGCCGTTGAAGATGAGCGTGATATTTTATTAGATCACAATTACGATGGAATAAAAGAGTTAGACAACAGCTTACCTCCCTGGTGGAAATATGGTTTTTATTTTACCATAGTATGGGGAATAGCCTACTTAATTTATTTTCATTTAGGAAGCGGCCCTTCTTCAGAAAAAGAATACAATGATGAAGTAGCATTAGCACAACTGCAAATAGAAGAGTTTATGAAAAAATCAGCAAATGCAGTTGATGAAAATAACGTAACACTTGCTAGCGATGCAGGCAGTTTAGATGCCGGAAAAACTATTTACATGGATAATTGTGCTGCTTGCCATGGTAGATTAGGCGAAGGCGGAGTTGGACCCAACCTTACAGACGACTATTGGTTACATGGAGGAAGCATTAATAATATTTTTAAAACAATAAAATATGGCGTTCCTGAAAAGGGAATGAAAGCATGGCAGGCAGAACTAAGTCCATCGCAAATCCGTCAAGTTGCAAGTTTTATTAAATCGCTTTATGGGACCAATCCTCCTAACGCCAAAGAAAAACAGGGAGAGCTTTATAAAGAAGAAAGTTCAGCAGCAAACGAAACAACAACTGAAAAAGAAGCTATAACTATTGACTCTACAGCAGTTGTAACAGCAAAATGAGTTTGAATTTTTAAGACCCCCGTTTTATGAAAACCTCCGATCCCGACAGTAAAAAAAAATATATAGACGAATCATTCAGAGACTCAGTAGCTACAATAAATCAAGAAGGAAAACGCAATTGGATTTATCCTCAAAAACCTTCGGGAAAATACTATAAAGCACGTACATGGCTTAGCATTCTTTATGTACTTGTTTTTTTTACACTACCATTTATAAAATATAATGATGAGCCATTGTTTTTGTTTAATGTAATTGAACGTAAATTTATATTATTTGGAGTAATTTTTTGGCCACAAGATTTTTTCATATTTGGAATAGGCATGGTAACCATGGTAATTTTTATTGCTTTATTTACTGTGGCTTTCGGCCGATTATTTTGTGGATGGGTATGCCCACAAACCATTTTTATGGAAATGATTTTCCGTAAAATTGAATACTGGATTGAAGGAGATGCGCCACAACAAAAAGCGCTCACCAAAATGCCATGGAATAAAGAAAAAATTTTAAAACGGGGAGGAAAGTGGCTAATATTTTTTATGCTATCTTTTGTAATATCTAACACCTTTTTAGCATACATAATTGGAATTGATGAATTGCTTAAAATAATAAGCGAGCCTGTATCGCAGCATCTTGCAGGATTTATATCCTTATTACTTTTTACAAGTATTTTCTTTTTTGTATTTGCATGGTTTAGAGAACAAGCATGTATTGTAGTTTGCCCTTACGGTCGCCTTCAAGGAGTTTTAATGGATAGAGACACTATGGTGGTTGCATACGATTATGTTAGAGGTGAAAAAAGAGCAAAATTTAAAAAGAACGAAATACGTACACATGGCGATTGTATAGATTGTGGACAATGCGTAAAAGTTTGCCCAACAGGTATTGACATTAGAAATGGTACACAGCTGGAGTGTGTAAATTGTACTGCTTGTATTGATGCCTGTGACTTTATGATGGAAAAAGTTGGTTTTGAAAAAGGGTTAATTCGCTATGCATCAGAAAATAATATTGCTTCTAAAACCAAACAGCGCTTTACTCCACGAATGATGGCATATAGCGGTGTGCTTACAATTTTAGTTGGAGTATTAGTTTTTTTATTAGTTACCCGCACAGATGTGGATGCAACCATTTTACGCACGCAAGGTCAGTTGTATCAGGAGCAAGAAAACAATCAGATAAGCAATCTTTATAATATTAAAGTGATAAATAAAACACGTAAAGAAATGCCCATTGAACTAAAACTTGAAAATACCGATGGTAATATAGAGTTGGTTGGAAATAATTCACTCATAGCTCCACCCGAAGGACTTACAGAAGGCACATTTTTTGTAAAAATAGATAAGTCATTAGTTAAAGAAAGAAAAAACAAACTGGTTATAGGTGTTTATTCAGGGGACAAAAAAATTGAAACAATTAAAACAAACTTTTTAGGCCCATTTATTAATTAAAAAAATTTAAACTATGCTAAAAATAAGTTGGGGATACAGAATTGCGGCATTATACATTGGCTTTGTTTTACTAATACTTTTTATGGTAGTATTAGCAATGCGTCAAAAAATAGAGTTGGTTACTCCCGATTATTATGCCAAAGAGCTAAAATTTCAGCAGGAGATTGATGCGATGAACAATGTTGGTTTACTGTCTGCAAATCTAAAAGTTGAATTACAGCAAAATGCTGTTACAATTACTTTTCCGGAAGATATAAAAGGGAAAGAAATAAAAGGAGAAGCACAAATGTTTCGCCCATCAGATAGCTCATTGGATATTTCTTTCCCAGTTGATCTAAATGAAGAAGGGAAAATGATATTACAATCAGATAAATTTAAAACAGGATTATATAAACTTATAGTTAAGTGGACAGCTGATGGTAAAAACTATCAGTCAGAACACACCGTAGTATTGCCATAGCTTATGGAGTGGATAATTACAGCATTAACCATGGGCTTT
>CALKJP010000157.1 GCA_937995645.1 uncultured Bacteroidia bacterium | reverse complement strand
CTGAATCAGGGGATTTTTTGTTTCATTAACCTACGGTTGTTTAAAACATTTTTTTTATACACATATTACAAAAATAAGCTTTGCTACTTTTATTCATAAAAACATAAGGTATGCAAAGTAATAATAATCAAAGATTCTCACTTTTAATACTTATTTCTGTATTTTTCTTTTGGGGATTTGTAGCAGCCTCCAATACCATATTAATTCCACTTTTTAAGAAAAATTTTGAGCTTAGCCAAATGCAAAGTCAGCTGGTTGATTTTGCATTTTATGCTGCCTATTTTATTGGGTCATTAATTTATTTTATCACCTCTATAACAACAGGCGATCCGCTGAATAAAATTGGCTACAAAAAAGGTTTAATTACAGGATTATTACTTTCAGCCATTGGGGCCTTAGGATTTATTCCATCCGCAAGTATGCATTCCTTCGCATTAATGCTGCTCTCATTATTTGTGGTTGGTTTAGGATTTGCATTGCAACAAATAGTTGCCAATCCTTATGTAATTGCACTGGGAGCTCCCGAAACAGGCTCACATCGCGTAAGCCTTGCGGGCGGAATAAACTCATTTGGAACAACCATTGGCCCACTATTAGTCAGCTACGCCATATTTGGAAATATTGAAGGTAAAAGTAATATATCACATATAGAAGCTGTAAAAACACCTTACTTTATTTTAGCAATAGCCTTTATTGCCTTTGCAGGAATTTTGGGTATATCAAAGCTTCCGACAATTACCAACGCTGAAAGTATGGAGAAAAATATGGGTGCACTAAAATATCCTCAATTGATTTTAGGAATGATTGCCATATTCGTTTATGTGGGCGTTGAAGTTACTATACAAAGTAATTTACCCGAATTAATGAAACAAGATTATATTTTAGGATTACAACCGGAACAAACCGTACATTTTATATCCTTGTATTGGGGAGGATTAATGATTGGCAGATGGGCAGGAGCAATAACTGTATTTAATTTTAAAGGAGGATTAAAAAATGTAATGATGGTAGTTCTTCCATTACTGGCGTATGCAGTTTTAACCTTGGTTAATTATATTAAAGGCAGTCCTGTTGATGCTTTTATTGATTATTTTCCTTTAGTAATTTTATTAATTATAGGTTTCTTTTTAGGTAAAGAAAAACCGGCACGCACGCTTATGCTTTTTAGTATTATGGCTGTTGTGATGATGAGCATTGGAATGCTGACAACTGGCAAAACCGCTTTATATTGCTTTTTAAGTGGCGGATTATTTTGCTCTATCATGTGGCCATGCATTTTTTCTTTATCAATTGCAGGATTAGGAAAATACACCAATCAAGGTTCTGCACTATTAATTATGATGATTTTAGGAGGTGCTATAATTCCTCCATTACAAGGGTTTATTGCAGATAGTGTAAATATTCATATTTCCTATATTGTACCATTAATAGGATTTATTTATCTGGCTTATTATGGCTGGAGCGTAAGAGGAATTTTGAGGAAACAGGGAATTGATTATGATGCTAAAACAGCTTCTCATTAATGGATATAATTTATAAAATATTGCTTTATACGCATTATTATTAGCGGAGGATTAGCTCAGGTAAGCGGCAGTATAACTATGATTACTAATAAAGGATAAAAAGCACATTGCTCTTCAGGAAAGATATTTTTTACAATATGCTTTTAATCTGTTTTTCTGCAATAAACATTTCAATTATTAAATCAGTATCTTTTTTATTATTGATTGGAATATTTGCGCTATTTCAATATTACTTTGGAATAAGAGCAATTAAAAACAAGCTCCTTGTCTATAATAAAATATAGACAAAGCCATGCTGATAGCCGCAAGTATCAACAGTATTTTTATGCTTATTTCTATGAACCCTATTTTAATGGTATTTTGAATTATTTCAGCTTTTTTATGTATTGGACAAATAAAACTCTTTGTTGCAACATTGAAAAAAAGAAACATTCCAAAATCACTTTGGCTTCGTCAGCATATTGGGATGATGGTAGGTGCTTATATAGCAAGGCTTACAGCAATTTTAGTAGTAAATGTAAAAAACGTTCAACCTGTATGGCTAATTTGGCTGACTCCAACTACCATCCTTGTTCCATTAATGATGTACCGGACAAAAAAATACGTAAAAAATTAAAATCTAATTGCGCGTTAATTAATACAAACGAATAAAAGTTTTACCTGAAGCTTTTTTAACTTTGTGAAAAATTTCATCATGTTTCATTTTAAACTTAATTCTGCAATCAGACGATTTCGCTTAATTGCATTTATAGAAGGGTTATCATATCTACTCTTACTGTTTATTGCCATGCCTTTAAAATACGGTATGGATATTCCGCAACCTGTAAAATATTTAGGTTGGGTGCATGGTTTATTTTTTGTACTCTACCAACTGGCACTTATACAAAATGCAATTCCGCTTAGATGGAATTTATTAAAAATAGCAGGAGCTTTTATCGCTTCTCTCTTACCCTTTGGTACCTTTGTGTTAGATGCTAAACTATTAAAACCTGAAGAAGAAAAACATGGTAATAACCGTTAGTAAAAAGGCACAATTAACAGGACACTCAGGCTCTGTATATGCATTAAGCAAAGGCAGAAACGAGCATCTTTTTTTTAGCGGCAGCAGTGATTGTTTTATTGCCGAATGGGATTATAACAAAAGTGAATCGCAACCATTTTCCATAAAAACCGATACACCTATATACAGCTTAGCCTATATTCCGGAAAAAGAAATTTTACTGGCAGGAAATGGCAATGGTGGCATACACATTATCAGCATCAAAGAAAAAAAAGAAATAAAGTTGCTACAAAATCATAAAGCACCGGTATTTGATATTATATACAATTTAGAATTAAAATGTTTTATTTCTGCAGGAAGCGATGGCTTAATCAGTATAAACTCTTTGGATGATTTTACCTGTAAAAAAATTATTCCGGTTAGCAATTATAAGGTAAGAAATATTGCAATTTCGCCCGATAAAACAATAATAGCGGCAGCTGTTGGAGACTGTACCATTCGATTATACGAAACAGAAAGCTTTAATGAAATCAAACAAATTTATGCGCACAATATGTCGGTAAATTGTGTGTGTTTTCATCCCAAAAATAAATATTTACTAAGCGGAGGTAAAGACGGATTTTTAAACGTTTGGAATACCGAAAATTTTGAACTTATTAAATCATTACCGGCACATAATTTTGCCTTATATGGAATTAGTTTTCATCCAACGGAAAACATTTTTGCAACAGCCAGTCGAGATAAGAGCATAAAAATTTGGGATGCCAAAAAAATAGAAGTTTTAGCAAAATTAGATACTAAAAAAGGCGGGCATGTAAATTCTGTAAACAGAATTTTTTGGTCAGAGTATAATCATTATCTTATTTCAACCGGAGATGATAAATCCATTATAATTTGGCAAATAAATATTTCATAACTTCACCCCATTAATTTTTATTATGATAAAACATTTTTTTTCGCTGGCATTTTTAGCTACTATCTTTTTAAGCGCATGTAACAATAATGATGTAAATAGCGCAAAGAATTTCAATGATACATTAATTAACAGCTTCGACCCCGTAATTGACCGTATGATAGAATTTGAAATGGCTATTTATGATGATGAAGCAGACATAGAGGAGATGTATAATGATATGAAAAAATTTACAGATACCACCTTAGCTACGTTAGAAAAACTACCAATATATACCGATGGAGATTCGTTAAAAGCCAGAGCAATTGATGTGATTAAGTTTTACAAGCGCATTATAGATGAAGATTATCAGAAAATACTTTATTTACTTACCACTTCAGATACTTTAAGCGCTGAGGCAGAAGCATTCATAGAATTTTTACTAAGAGAATCGTACAAAGAAGAAGGCATTGTAATGGATGCATTTGAAAAAGAACAAAAGAATTTTGCTAAACGACACAATTTTAAAATTGACAACTCTGTTCCAACCAAACAGCAGCCTTTTATTCAATAATTTTTACTGAACAATTATTTTATAAACTGAAAAAGTGTTTGCTTGAATTACTTTCACTAAGTAAACGCCTTTATTTTCAATGAATAATTTTTCGTTTAATTTAATTTCAGTTTTAAACACTAATTTCCCTTGTAAGTTATATACTTCCACATCAGCCGAATTTGTTATTCCATCAAACTGAATCCAACCGTTATATGAAGGATTGGGAAAAACATTCAAAGACGAGTTTTCGTTAGTTTCTCTGATACTTGCAGGAGCAGGTGAGCTATGCTGAAACTGACGGAAAAACCTCCAAAATTCTTTAGCACCATCTGCATCATTGGCAGGTTGGTAATACCAGGTATGCGGACCGTTATTTATTCTCCACAACTCTACTTTTACTGTACCGGGACAATTGGAATATTCAATTCTATCTATGGTATAACCATCGTTTACATTATCAGGAATTGCAATAATTACAGAATCAATTGGAGTACAATTATTTTTTGAAAGCCAATAATGCATGGTAGCAGGCACTAATTCCAATGTAGGTAATTGTCCGCTATCATAAGGCACAGTTCCATCTGCTGTGCCATGCCAATGAATTACAGGCATGTGAAAAGTAGGAGTACAATTAGTTAAATCATCGGTAGAAATTGTTCCGGTCATAGAAGCAATTGCTGCAATTCGATTACTTAATTTACATCCAAGGCGGTGAGCCATAATCCCCCCCATTGATAACCCTGCTACATAAACTCTTGACAAATCAATGTTATAACGATAATACAAAGTATCAATTAAAACATTAATCAATTGAACATCATTTGCATTTGATTGTAACGCAGTGCCATTTGCCCATGCCTGCTGATTGTATGAATTTAATTTACCTTCAGGATAAACCACTATTGCTCTTGCTGTATCTGCAATTTGATTAAATCCGGCCAACATCATTTGACTGGCATTCCCTCCTAATCCATGTAAAGCAAAAATTACGGGTAAACTTTCTGTTTGTTGATTAAAACCGACAGGACGATACACGTAATATGTTCTTACATCAGTTCCAATGGTGATAGTATGAGAAGTAGTTTGAGCAAAATTAATATTTGTAGTACAAAAAAGTGATATGAAAGAAAGTAAACGGTTTACCATAGGCTGGGTGTTAATTTTACTCTCGAAAGATACAATAAAATAGCATTAAAAACCCAAAAAGCTTAAATAAAAATAATACAAAAAATCTTACTTTAGCAATTTGTAATGGAAAAGATATACCAACTAAAAGAAAAGTTAAGTTTAATGCTAAACAATATGCTTGTGCAATTTCTGAAATGGCGCATGAAGCATATCAGCAATAAAAACTTTTTAGTTATATCAAGTATTTTAGTTGGATTTGTTGCAGGATTGGCTGCTGTTTTTTTAAAAGTATTTGTTCATTATATACAGGTAACACTTCAAGAAAGTGAAAGCGCTCAAAACCGCAATCTTTTATTTTTCTTTTTTCCCTTAAT
>CALKJP010000156.1 GCA_937995645.1 uncultured Bacteroidia bacterium | reverse complement strand
CAATGGAATGTGTCTGAATTACAGCTGTGCCATTATACATATCAATTATTAATCCGGGCAAATTATCACCTTCGGCAAATACTAAACGATATACGTTTAAGTTGTTATTATTGGCAATACCAGTATGAATACGCAATTGATAAGCAGAATTTATTTTTTCATTCCAAAATTTTTGATCAATAATCTCATCTTTAAAAGTTAAAATTCTTACTGCAATAGAACCATTTTGAAAATGACCTATACCTAAAACTTCGTTTTGTGCTGAGAGAATTTTTACCAAATCGCCTTCATTTATATTTTCATCCATTCGTTTAATAGCTCCAGAAAATATCCACGGATGAAAACGTTTTACAGAATGCTCTTTACCTTTAGCTAATTGAATGGTTTTATAATTGTGGCTCATTTTATTTTATTTAGTTGGTATTTGCCTTCTTTATTTAATACTATTTGCGATTGTTCAATCATATATTGAAGCACTTTCAGATAATCAGATTCTGAATAATTGCTTAGTTGTTCTTTCAATTCTGATGGTGTAACATTAATTCTGTAAAGCAATTCGCTTACTTTCAGATAAATTTCTTCAAATATTTGTGGAGTTAATCCACTTTTCTTTTTTTCTATACATACATCGCATTGACCGCAATCATTGGTGTTATTTTCGCCAAAATAAGATAATAAAATTCTGCTTCTGCAAAGATGGCGCGATTCTGTGTAATGCAACACCCAATCCATTCTTTTTTTTGCACGTTCTTTTAATTGGGCATAATTTTCAGCAGATATTTTAAGTTTAGTTGCATCTTTTCTTTCTTGTAAAAAAAGAATCTTTGGCAAATCGGTGTTTTCGATGTAATCTATAATATCCAGTTTTTTTAATTCATGTAATTGTTTAACTACAAATGTTTTTTCTGTTTTTAAACGCTTGGCAATTTCCTGTTCATTTACGGGAACATAATAGTCAAATAATCCACCGTATGAGCGTAACAGGAGTTTTATGATGGGTTCATAAACAGGGTTGGAAACTTCAAATCTATATAAGTCTTCTTTATTAACATTAATATGAATTTTTGATGAGTGATAAACCGATTCGCTCATTGCTATATATCCTTCTCGTTCTAAAAATTTTAAGCTGTTAAAAACAGTAAGTGGATTTAAATTATATCGTGTGCATAGTTCATGAATATCAAAATCAAAACTTATGCCTTCACCGGCACCAATTGCTAATTGAAAAAAATTACTGATGGCCTGATAGGTGTTTCTTATAAGTTCGATAGTAGGAAAACTGTTTTCAAAATTTCTTTTAAGTTCTAATTGGTCGTTTTGAGCATATAATAAAATTGCAAAAGCTTTTTTTTCATCTCTTCCTCCACGTCCTGCTTCCTGAAAGTATGCTTCCAGATTATCCGGCAAATCCATGTGTATTACAAAACGTACATCGGGTTTATCAATGCCCATACCAAAAGCATTGGTAGCAACCATTACGCGTGTTCTGTTATTAATCCATTCTTCCTGTTTTTTATTACGCTCTAAAGCGCTTAAGCCCGCATGATAAAAATCGGCACTAATATTGTTTTTTCTTAGGAATAAGGCTATTTCCTGTGTTTTTTTTCTGTTGCGTGCATATATTACAGCGGTTCCTTGAATTTTATTACAAATTTTAATCAAGCGATTTAATTTATCTTCTTCATACAGCACCATGTAAGCGAGATTTTTTCGCTCAAAACTTTTTTGAAGTACATTTTCTTTTTTAAAATTTAATTTTTGTTGAATATCTTTAACTACTTCAGGAGTAGCAGTAGCTGTTAGGGCAAGAACAGGAACATCGGGTAATTTTTCGCGTATTTCGGCTATGCGTAAATAAGATGGTCTGAAATCGTACCCCCATTGTGAAATGCAATGCGCTTCGTCAATAGCTAATAATGAAACTTTCATTTTTGAAAGTCGAGCTAAAAATAATTCATTATGTAATCGTTCCGGAGAAATATATAAAAATTTAAAATTACCATAAATAGCATTATTCAATGCAGTATCTATTTCCTTAAAGCTCATGGCAGAGGTGATTGCAATAGCTTTTATTCCTTTTTTTTGCAGGTTTTCTACCTGATCTTTCATTAGGGCTATTAAGGGAGATACTACCAAACACAGACCCTCCATTGCTAATGCAGGAACCTGAAAGCAAATGGATTTACCACCTCCTGTTGGCAGCAATGCAAGTGTATCATTTTTATTTAATGTTGAAACAATAATATCTTCTTGTAATGGTCTGAAATTATCAAAGCCCCAGTATTTCTTTAATATCTGATGAATGGAAGGCATTTTTATTAAAGAAATTTTTACTCAATAATGAAATCTATTTCACCGGCACCTTCTCGAATTAATTGAGGATAACCTTCTGTGCAATCAATAATAGTGGACGGTTTGTTGCCTCCGGTACCACCATCTATTACAATATCTACTAATTTTTCATAATGCTCATGAATTTCAAAAGGGTCGGTCAAATATTCAATAATGGTATCATCAGCATGTACGGATGTATTTAATAAAGGTGCTTCAAGAGCATTTATTATTTCTTTGCAGATAGCATTATTCGGAATTCTAATACCAACCGTTTTCTTTTTTCCTCTGAATATTTTAGGAATATTAGAACTTGCATTCAAAATATAAGTATAGGGACCTGGCAAGGTTCTGCGCATTAATTTAAAAACCTGATTACTTGTGGGCTGCGTGTAGTGTGCTAAACTGCTTATATCTGAAAATAAAAATGAAAAGGTAGCTTTTTCGGGTTTAACGCCTTTTATACGACAAATTTTTTCAATGCCATCGTTGTTGTTTAATGCACAGCCTATACCATAAATTGTATCGGTGGGATAAATAATGATACCTCCGTTATTCAAGCATTCTACAACTTGCTTAATTAAGCGCGGTTGTGGATTTTCGGGATGTATCTTAATCAGCATATTTATTGTTTTATTAATTTTTGTACAAGGTTTTTTTCTTTGCTTTGCATTTTTACAAAATATATTCCTTTTGAAAGGTTTGAAATATCAATACTTTGATGTGGTATAGTATTTAATGTTTCAACAATGATTTTTCCATTTATATCCATAATCTGTAATTGGTATTCATCAATTCCAATGGTAGAAACTACTATAAAATTACTGGCAGGATTTGGGTAAATACTAATATTTACAGCATTTTCAATAATTTCTTTTTCGCCAACAAGTGCTGCATTTCCATTTAAAATAAATAAACCGTTTTGCATATCACTAGCTAAAATAATTCCGCTTGGCAAATAGGGATATGCGCCCCAGTTGCCGGCATAAACAGGGTTTAAATAACCACTTGTATTTTGCGGATAAGTATCAAAATAACCTGTTCTAACAGGATTTGACGTATCTTCAATGTTGTAAATTTGTACCCCATCCTGATAGTATGCTATTATAACATGTAAATTACCTTTTATATATGGATTATGTGCTGTTGCTCCTGCGTTTGATTTAAAGGTAGCTTTTACTTGAATGTCGGTAATATCGCTAACATCAATTACTTTAACAGCTAAATCTGCCGGAACTTCATCGGTAAATACCATAGTTTTACCATCGTCAGTAAGCCAGCTGCTGTGGTTATAACCCATATCGGGATAGGAGGTAAGTGAGCCAATTTCTGTAAAGTTACTTCCATTAAAAGTATAAATATGAAATCCATCATAACCACACGATGCATAAATGGTATCGTTTCTTACAAACATATCATGTACGTGTCCAATTGATGGATAATCCTGATTTAAAGCTCTTAAAAATTGTGGATTTTCGGGATTACTTAAATCATATACAGCCATTGAATAAAATGTACCGTTTGCAAGGGTTACTGAACCTCCATATAGTTTATTGCTATCAATAAAAATAGTATGACTTCTTGAAAAAATACTATCCGAATTGTGAACTACATGAACTGAATCAGGTAAATAAGATAAGTCTATTATCTGCAAACTATTGGGTTGACTATCATCGCTTACAGCATATAAATAATTTTGATAGGTTTTATATTCTCTCCAAATGCATTTGTTTCTTCTTCCGGGAACATAATCTCTTAATATAGGATATACAGGATCTGAAACTTCAATAATATAAGTTCCATCTGTTCCTCCCAATATGGCAAATTCTTTATTATTAACTGGATGTATATAGCCCCAAACGCTATTGTATTTTATATTCAGATTGGGTTCTGCTATCAGATTTGCATCGTACCATCGGCTATACATACTCATGTTATACGATGCAAACTGTGCTGAGGAATATAAACTGCTTAAAAGTATAATTAGAATTAAGGATAAGTGCATGTAGATTTATTTATGTGATTTATAATGAAGCAACAAGCTCTTTCATAATTAATGTCATTTTCTTTTCAGCTATTTGAGCTACTTTTTGCACTTCTTCGTGAGTTACTTTTTCTATTCTTCCTTCTACGCCTATATCGGTAATTATGGACATTGCAAAAACCGGAATTCCCATGTGGCGTGCAACAATTACTTCCGGTACGGTTGACATGCCAACAGCATCACCACCAATAATGCGTATATACTTATATTCTGCAGGTGTTTCAAATGTTGGACCTGATAATCCAACGTAAACACCCTTTTGAACGTTAATATTATTTTTTTGTGCAATAGCTTCAGCTTTTGCAATAAGTTCTAAGTTGTAAGCATCGCTCATATCCGGAAAGCGGGGGCCTAAAGCTGCTTCGTTTTTACCGATTAATGGATTGGTTGGAAATAAATTTATATGATCTGTAATGATCATTAAATCACCCACTTCAAAAGCAGGATTTACACCGCCACTTGCATTGGATACAAACAATTGTTTAATGCCTAAATATTTCATTACTCTTACCGGAAAGGTTACTTGTTTCATATCATACCCTTCATAAAAGTGAAAACGTCCTTGCATGGCAACAACGTTTTTGCCTCCAAGTTTTCCGAAAATTAATCTTCCGGAATGTCCTTCAACGGTAGATACCGGAAAATTAGGGATGTCTTTATATTCAATGCTATGCTCAATAGCAATTTCGTGAACAAGACCTCCTAAACCTGTACCTAAAATAATTCCAGTTTCAGGACTTAATCCTGTTTTTGATTTTAAAAAATCAGCGGTTTCCGTAATAAGTTGCAACATAGTTTTTTATAAATTGATCAAATGAAACTTCATCTTGCTTACTCTCATGAAAGCAGATTTCCAAAGGTAAATAGAAAACCGGAAGCTCTGCAATAATGTTTTGTATTTCGGGCAACATTAATCGCATTTTATCTTTTTCTGTTGTAAGAATTATTTTGTTTTCAGAGGGTATTTCCTGAAAAAATTCTTTTATGCGCTGTATTTCAGATACTGTAAAATAGTGATGGTCGGCAAAACGGTGTTTATAAACTTTTTTAGCATTGCTTTCTATATAATACTCCAGAGGTTCTGGATTAGCAATTCCTGTAAATAATAAAATGGAATAGTTGCGTTGAAAATAATATTCTTTTGAAAATAAGGCTTGGGTAGCGTTTATTGGAATAAAATTACCATATTTCATGTATGAAAAAAAAACTTTTTGATGATATTTTGGTTTTATTTTGTCGAGTATAAAGCGTCTGTCAAGCGGAGATAAAATACTCGGACATTTAGTTACTATAATTGCATCTGCTCTATTAGCTCCACTTTTGCATTCTCTTAAATTACCACTTGGTAATAAATAATCATCGCAATATAAGTTTTCGTAAGACGTAAGGAGTAAGGCTAATCCGGGTTTTACATACCGGTGCTGGAAAGCATCGTCTAAAATAAATACTTCTGTTTCGGGAAATTGAGATAATGTTTTATTGATTCCCTCAACACGCTTTGCATCAACAGCTAAAGTAATTTCAGGAAATTTATTTTTTATCTGTGCCGGTTCATCTCCAATAAATAAACTGTTGGTATTTTCAGAAGTAGCTAAGATGTAATCACTAGTTTTTCTTCCGTATCCTCGGCTTACTACTGCAATTTTGTATGAGTTTTTTAAAAGTTTAATTAAATATTCGGTATGAGGTGTCTTTCCGGTTCCTCCAATACATAAATTTCCTAATACAATTACAGGAAAGTTATAAGATTGTTGTTTTAATAGGCCCTTATCAAATAGAAAATTTCTCACAGAAATTACCATTCCATAGATAACAGAAAAAGGCAAAAGAAAGAGGCGCAATAATTTCATGGCGTTTAAAAATACGTTTTTTGATTTAAATGCTCAAAATTAATTTTAGTTATCATTCATAAAATCGAGTGTATATTTGTTAAAAATTTTGTTTGTTGTATGAAATTAATTGCAAAAGATATTATTGATGTTTTAGAACAATTTGCGCATCCTTCATTACAGGAGTCGTACGATAATTGCGGGCTTTTAATAGGTGACGCAAATACTAAAGTAAGCGGAATATTGCTTACACTTGATTGTACAGAAGAAGTAATTGATGAGGCAATAAAGAAAAAGTGTAACATGGTAATTTCGCATCATCCCATTATTTTTTCAGGATTAAAAAAGTTGAATGGTAAAAATTATATTGAACGAACCATTATAAAAGCCATTAAAAAAAATATTTTGATATATGCCATACATACCAATATAGACAATGTGTATAATGGTGTAAATGCTAAAATTGCGGAGAAATTAGAGCTAGTAAATACCCGCATTTTGGCACCTGTTAGCGGAAAACTTTTAAAACTGGTAACTTATGTACCGGTGAAAGATGCTGATACTGTTCGAAATGCCATTTTTAAAGCAGGAGCAGGGGTAATTTCCGAATACGATAATTGTAGTTTTAATGTTCAAGGCACTGGAACATTTAGAGGTTCAGAAAATACCAATCCTTATGTAGGAGAAAAAGGGAAAATTCACTTTGAAGAAGAAATAAGAATTGAAGTTGTTTTGCCCGATTATTTAAAAAATAAGGTAATAGAGGCCATGATAAAATCGCATCCTTACGAAGAAGTGGCCTACGATATTTATGCACTTGAAAACGATCATCCCAAAATAGGAGCGGGCTTAATAGGCGAATTAAAAATACCTGTTGATGAAAAAGAAATGCTCAAAAAAATTAAAACGAAACTCAAAGCGAAATGCATCCGACATACAACTCTTAAAAATAAAAAGATTCAGAAAGTAGCTTTATGTGGCGGTTCAGGTAGTTTTTTACTTAAAAATGCTATAGCTGCCGGTGCTGATATGTTTATAACGGCCGATTTTAAGTATCACCAGTTTTTTGATGCCGAAAACCGTATTATTATTGCTGATATAGGGCATTATGAGAGTGAACAATTTACAATTGAATTATTAAGAGATGTACTTATAAAAAAAATTCCTACATTTGCCGTTCATTTTACCGAAATAAACACTAATCCAATAAATTATTATTTCTAATATTATGGCACAAAACGCTAAAGTTGAAGAAAAAGACCTTTCAGTTGAAGAAAAGTTAAAGGCACTTTACGAATTACAACAAATTGATTCTACCATTGACCGCATAAAGCTATTACGCGGAGAATTGCCTTTAGAGGTTCAGGATTTAGAAGATGAAATTTCAGGTCTCGAAACCAGATTAGAAAATTTAAATGCTGAATTAAAAGATATTGAAGTTCAGATAAGCAATCGCAAAAATGCAATTAAAGATTCTGAAGCACTTATTAAGAAATACGAAGAGCAACAAAATAAAGTTCGTAATAATCGCGAGTTTGATTCTATTGCAAAAGAAATTGAGTTTCAAAAACTAGAAATTCAGTTAGCTGAAAAACGTATTAAAGAAGCTAAAGCACAAATTGTAGCAAAAAACGAAGTAATTGCTGCTGCTGTTGCAAATATTGAAGAAAAACGTCAAGAGTTAGAAAGCAAAAGGCGCGAATTAGAAGAAATTATTGATGAAACTCGTAAGGAAGAAGAAGAATTAGCAGCAAAATCGGCTGCTGCAAAAGCAAAAATAGACGAACGCTTATTGGTTGCTTATAATAGAATTAGAGGAAATGCAAGAAATGGTTTAGCAGTAGTACCAGTTGATCGCGATGCTTGTGGAGGCTGTTTCAACCGTATTCCGCCTCAGCGTCAAATGGATATTAAATTGCACAAAAAAATTACAGTGTGTGAATATTGCGGAAGAATTTTGGTTGATGCTAATATTTTAGGTGATAAAGCATAATTCATCCTTGTATAAAATAAAAAAAAAGCTCCGAATTGTTTCGGAGTTTTTTATTTTTGGAGCTATGAAACGAGCATGATTCGTTAAACAATAATTCATCATGCAAGTTACACCCGACTCTGTTAGGCAGGTTTGACCTATTTAAAACAAATTATTTGCGGATGATAAAGATATTACACATAATTAGTTTGTTTGTCTCTATTGCATTTGCATCTTGTAATGCATTTTATGTTCCTGCGCTTGTTAATACTCCGATGTTTGATGAAAAGAATGAATTATGTATTAATGCTTCAGTAGGAACTAATGGATATAATTTTCAAGGGGCATACTCTTTTTCAGATAAACTAGGTTTTTTTGTTAATACAAGAATATATAACAATGATACTAAAGGTTATGAAGGATTTGTAGAAAATAAATCAATCCTTATTGAATTAGGGATGGGACGTTATGGATATAAATTAAAAGATTTAAAATTTGAATTATTTACTGGAGCAGGTTATGATTATAACATTTTAAATATGGGGAGATATTCTCCTTTAAATAAATCAATTTATTATAAATATAATTATTTCATTCAACCCAATGTCGGAATTGTAACCGACTTTGCTGAATCAGTTCTTTCATTAAGGATAAATAATTTAAGTTATTTAAATAATAAATCCAATTTAAAGGAAATTAAATATGACTGTATATTAGAACCAGTTTTTACAACAAGTATTGGGTATAAGTATTTTAAATTTTTTTTTCAAGGAGGCATTATTGTTCCTCTTTATTTTGGAAATTATTTTTATAGTGTAGAAAATGAAATTACAAGAGAACCTGATTATACAGGAATCTATCCAACTCAAAATTTAA
>CALKJP010000155.1 GCA_937995645.1 uncultured Bacteroidia bacterium | reverse complement strand
TAATATCAGCTTGAATAGTAACTCCCAAATGATTTGCTTGAGAAGTTAAATCTGCAGCAGTATGATAATCTATGCCGTCTTTTTTAAATGCGCTGTTTCTTATGTAGCACCATAATATAGTTGCCATTCCTAGTTCGTGCGCTCTTTCAAAAGCCTGTGCAATTTCTACAATTTGTCTTGAAGATTCTGGAGAACCGAAATAAATTGTAGCGCCAACCGCAACAGCTCCTAAATTCCAGGCTTCTTCAACTGAACCAAACAGTATCTGATCGTATTTATTGGGATAACTTAAAAACTCGTTATGGTTTATTTTAACTATAAAAGGAATTTTGTGTGCATATTTTCTAGATACCGATGCTAATACACCATAGGTAGAGGCAACGGCATTGCAACCGCCTTCAATAGCTAATTTTACAATATTTTCAGGGTCGAAATAAATTGGATTAGGGGCAAATGATGCGCCTGCAGAATGTTCTATTCCTTGGTCTACAGGTAATATTGATACATATCCTGTTCCGGCTAAACGACCGTGATTATATATAGCTTGCAAGCTACGTAATACCTGAGGATTTCTATTGCTAGGTGCAAATGCTTGATCAACAAAGTTTGAGGATGGTAATAATAAAGATTCTTTGCTGATGGTTTTACACTCATGATTTAACAATGAATCTGCTTGATTTCCTAATATAGATGCAATTTTATCAACTGACATAAATAAAGTTTTTTAATTACGTTTTTAAATAATCGGAATTGCAAACTTACATAATTTTAGCAAGTAGCATAATTACTTGTTTTCATTTTTAACGTCTTGCCATGTTTTATAAACGGATTCCTGAACTTTTCTATCGGCTGGAACTTCTGTTAAAGGTTCGCATGGTTTAAATGTGGCGAACATTTCGGCAGGTAATTGCTGGTAAAGTTTGGTTCCTTCAGTTTTCCAGTTTATCATGTCATCGCTTACATCTTTCACAATTTTATGAGGATTACCTACCACAACTTTTCTCTCAGGAATTTCTGTATTGGCAGATACAAAACATAAAGCTCCTATAATGCAATTATCTCCTATTTTTACATTATCCATTATCACGGCATTCATACCAATTAAAACATTTTTGCCAATTGTGGCGCCATGAACAATTGCTCCATGCCCTATATGTGCACCTTCTTTTAATGTTACTGTAACTCCGGGAAACATGTGTATGGTACAACTTTCCTGAACATTGCAACCATCTTCAATAATTATTTGCCCCCAATCGCCTCTTAACGATGCAAATGGGCCTATGTAAACATCTTTACCAATAATTACATTACCAACTACATATGCCATTGGATGCACAAATGCACTGGGGTGAATAACCGGTTTATATCCATTAAATTCGTAAATCATAACAAATTAAACTTTTTCAATAATTACAGCATAGCCTTGACCAACACCTATACACATCGTTACTAAAGCGTAGCGCTTGTTTTGCCTGCCTGTCGGCAAGGCAGTTTCGTGAAGTTCAATTGCTGCTGAATTTAAAATACGCGCACCACTCATTCCTAATGGATGACCTAAAGCAATAGCTCCTCCATTTGGATTGATGCGGGGGTCATTATCGGCTAAGCCTAATGCTCGGGTACATGCTAATACTTGAGCTGCAAAGGCTTCGTTTAATTCGATAATATCTATATCATCTAATGTTAATCCGGCTTTTTTTAGGGCAATTTTACTTGCTTCAACAGGCCCAATTCCCATAATTCGCGGTTCTACACCGGCTACTCCACTTGATACAATTCTTGCTTTGGGGGTTAAATTGTATTTTTTAATTGCATTTTCAGATGCTAATAATATAGCTGCTGCTCCATCATTTAAACCTGATGCATTCCCGGCAGTTACTGTACCATTTGGTTTAAATGCGGGTTTTAGTTTTGATAGGGTTTCCATTGATGTATCAGGACGCAAAAATTCATCTTTATCAAAAATTTTTGGATCGCCTTTTTTTTGTGGTATTTCAACTGTTGCTATTTCTTTTGCAAAACGTCCTTTAGCTTGGGCTGTTGCTGCTTTTTGTTGACTCCAAAGGGCAAATTTATCCTGATCTTCGCGTGAAATCTTATCGCGCTCTGCTAAATTTTCGGCTGTTTCGCCCATGCCATCTACACCATATAATTCTTTCATTTTAGGATTTATAAAACGCCATCCGAAGCTTGAATCGTACATCTGCTGATCGCGACCAAATGGTGCTGATGCTTTAGAAATAACCCATGGACCTCGTGTCATATTTTCTACTCCGCCAGAGATAATTAAATCTGCATCGCCTACCATTATTGCCCTTGCCGCTGCAATTGAGGCTGATAATCCGGATGCACATAAACGATTTACGGTTTCTCCCGGAACTTGATAAGGCAATCCGGCAAGCAATAATGCCATACGGGCAACATTTCTGTTGTCTTCACCAGCCTGATTGGCGCATCCCATTATTACATCAGCAATTTGTAAGGGGTCAATAGTTGGATTTCTTTTTATTAATTCTTTTAATACAATAGCGGCTAAATCATCTGTTCTTACTGGTGCTAATGAGCCTCCAAAATTTCCGATAGGAGTTCTTACTCCGTTAATGATAAATGCTGATTTCATACAAATAACGAATTATTACAAATTGAACGAGATATGTTGGATACGAAAAGTAAATTTTTATAAACTAAAAGTATAGTATAAAACATAACAAATGAATTATTGATTAATTACTCCTGTTTTTCTTTTTGATTAAATCTATATTTAATATTCTTTTAAATCTTACACCTTCTCTTCCAAAAACTAATAAAATTCCGAGTTTAAAATTAGATACAATTAAATAATTCAATACTTGATCAAAGTATTTTTTTGAAAATCTGTCATTAGACTTAATTTCTACATCAATTTTATTTTCGACCAAGTAATCAATGTAATTTTTACCAATGGTTTTATCTTTAAAATTAACTATATAAGGAACTTGTTCTTGAACGCTCAGATTTAAACTTTTAAAAACTTCAAATAAAGCTTTTTGATAAACCGATTCTTTATGTCCTCCACCAATATTATTATATACTTCGTAAGCAGCTCCAACAATTATGTAACTTAATTCAGGGAAAATAATTTTATCTATATTTTTATTCTTAGCATCCTTCATTATTGTCATTACAGATATTTGTTTTATTTATTTGTATAGATTCGTTATTTGTATTTTCTGCCTCCCATTCTTTTGAAGTTCGATAAACCGTTCCTTTAAAGAAAGCTACATTTTCACCTTTTTGATTTTTTACTTCAATTAAGTAAATGCCGGTTTTGTTGGTAATGCTTAACTCTTTTGCTTCGCAGGTAAGTTCGTCATTTACTTGTACTGCAACCGGAAATGAAATAGAGCACTCTAAAGCTACACTTAATCTGCCATAAGCATTTGAAGCAAAAGCAAGAGCGCTATCGGCAAATGAGAAAGTAATTCCGCCATGTGCAATGCCAAAACCATTTACCATTTCTTCTCTGATTTTCATTTTTAGAATGCAATGGCCGGGTTCTGCTAAAACAACCTGGATGCCTAACCATTGACTAAAGCGGTCGTCTTCCATCATTTTAGCAACAATACTTTCTGCTTTTATTTTTTCTTCTTTGCTCATAATGGAAAAGTTTGTGCCGCTAATTTAATTGATTCGGCAAAAGCATTTAAATCTAATCCAGTATTTATTTTTCTTTCTTCAAAATAGCTAAGCATATTTTCAGTTGGCATATTTCCGGTTAGTTTATCGGCAGCCATTGGACAACCGCCAAAACCTTTTATGGCTCCGTCAAACCTTCTGCATCCGGCATTGTAGGCAGCTTCTATCTTTTCCTTCCATGTATCCGGTGTGGTGTGTAAATGTGCTCCAAACTCTACATCATTAAATGCGGGAATTAAATTGGAAAACAAATAATCAATATTTTCTTTATTAGATATGCCAATAGTATCAGAAAGCGCAATAATTCTAACACCTAATTGATGAAGTTTTTCTGTCCAGGCTATTGCAATATCGCTGCTCCAAGTATCTCCATAAGGATTTCCAAATGCCATTGAAATATATACCACCAATTGTTTTCTGTTTCTAACACAAATATCTTGTATCTCTTCTACTCTTTTTAAAGATTCTTGAATAGATGCATTGGTATTACGCTTCTGGAAAGTTTCAGAAATCGAAAATGGATAGCCTAAATAACTTATTTCTTCATATTCTGCTGCATCCATAGCTCCTCTGGAATTGGCAACTATGGCAAGCAGTTTTGATTTTGTATTTGTTAAATCTAATTGTGTTAAAACAGCAGCTGTATCAGCCATTTGAGGTATTGCACTTGGAGAAACAAAACTGCCAAAATCAATGGTATCAAAACCTACTTTTAATAATTGGTTTATATAGGCTACTTTTTTTTCGGTAGGGATAAACTCATGTATGCCTTGCATGGCATCGCGAGGACACTCTATTAATTTCAACATATTTTTTATGAAATAATTTGTTTTAATGATGTTAAATCTATGTTTTTTCCTTTGCGTTTTAAAATATTGCTCAGTATTTTATATTTACCTTTGTCAACTATACCACTTTCTTTATTGGTGTTTTCTGAAGAGTTTGTGTTTTTACTTTTGATAACAGTTAAAAAAATCTGTAAAGCTAAAATTGTTAATCCGCTGATTACAGATACTACAAGAAAAAGAGAAAAAATACCGTTCATTAATTATTTTGATAATACAATTACCCTTTCAGTCAATTTCAAAGGTAGGCACTTTCCTTTGTTTCTCGAAATTTTAATTTATCACTTATCAGATTATAAATGTTATATTTTGATAAATAATTAGTAGCAATGTAAGGTTAAAGAAAAAAAGCTTATAAGCTAAATTAAACTATGATACGAGTAAAATTGTTATTTTTTTTAGTTTTATCATTATTATCGTGGACTAAAGCTACTGCACAAGTAAATGATTCTGAAACAAACAATAATCGCATTAAATTATTTTTAAACTGTAGTTCATGGAATTGTTATGAAGATTATTTAAAATCACAATTAAGCTTTTTTGATTTTGTAAGAGATCGTTTGCAATCAGATGTTGAAGTGTTAATTATTAATCAGCAAAACGGAGCTGGTGGCGATAACTACACATTAATTTTTATTGGAAGAAAACAATTTGAAAAACAAGTTGACACGTTAAAATTTAGTACTAAACAAGCAGATAGCGATGAAATGATTAGAGAAAATTTAGTAAATTTTATTAAAATAGGTCTTTTGCAATATATTAAACAAACCCAATGGATTAAACTAGTTAAAGTATTTACTCCAAAACGTGATGTAGAAAATGCATTAATAGAAAATGATAAATGGAATTACTGGGTTTTTACTTTAGGTGCTAATGGATATGGTTCATTTCAAAGCAATCAGTCTTTTTTAAATATTGGCTCAAATTTAGATATAAACCATATAAAGCCTGAATTAAAGTTTCAAAATTCATTGTATTATTATAA
>CALKJP010000154.1 GCA_937995645.1 uncultured Bacteroidia bacterium | reverse complement strand
AAAAAGGCTCCTGCAAAAATAAAGTATCCCGCCATTTCAAGCTGAAGGCTAAAACCATAAACAATTGCCATACAGCCGCAAAATAAATTGGCAAGAGTAAATAAATTGGGTATTTGTTGTATAATCAATTGCATAATTTAGGTGCCAAAAATAATTGAATAACAGTGTATTCAGAAATTTATTTTATCAAAAACAACATAATCAACCAAATAGCGTTAATTAAAAGCTTTTTAATGCCTTGTTCAGTCCTTATTTTATTTGTAACTTTATCAATTGTGAAAAAAAACATCTTTCAAATAATAATAGCCGTTTCGGGTTTTATATTTTTTTTAAACCCGGTTTTTGCTCAAACTGCAAAATATAGTAACGAATTTTTAGCTATTGGTGTAGGCGCTCGCTCACTGGGAATGGGTAGTGCATTTATATCTTCAGTAGATGATGTTACATCGGGATATTGGAATCCTGCAGGCTTAACAAAAATTAATAGCAATTTGCAAGTTGCTGCCATGCATTCAGAGCATTTTGCAGGTATAGTTAAATACGATTACGGAGCTATTGCTGCAAAAATAGATTCTAACAGCAGTATGGCAGCCTCATTTATTCGCTCCGGAATAGATAACATTCCTAACACCATAGATTTAATTGATAATAACGGAAATATTAATTATGACCGTATTAAATCATTTTCTGCTATTGATTATGCCTTTCTATTATCTTATGCACGTAAATTAGGAATTGAAGGATTAAGCGTAGGAGCTAATGCGAAAATTATCAGAAGAACAATTGGAGAATTTGGATCTGCCTGGGGATTTGGTTTAGATGCCGGTGCACAGTATAAATACGATAAATGGACATTTGCTATAATGGCACGCGATATTACTTCTACCTTTAATGCATGGAGTTTTACATTATCTGACAGGGTAAAAGAAGTATTTACATTAACCGGAAATGAAATACCTCAAAATTCATTAGAGATTACCCTACCTCAGTGGATAATTGGTGTAAACAGAAAAGAAGTATTGTGGGAAAAATTCTCTATAGCAGGAGAAATAAATTTGATAAATACGTTTGATAAAATGCGTAATACGCTTATTAAATCAAACACATGGAGCCTTTCGCCATATACAGGTTTTGAAATAGGATTTAATGAGTTTATATTTATAAGAGCAGGTATTGGTAATTTTCAAAAAGTAAAAGAAGCCCGAACACTTGATAAATGGGTTGCTCAGCCCAATTTTGGAATAGGAGTTAAAATAAAATCGTTTAGTATAGATTATGCGTTAAGCAATATTACTCAGTCTGTTGGTTTATATTCAAATGTATTTTCATTAAAAATGGATATAAACAAAAGTAATTAAATATGCTTGCAATATTAAATAAAGGATTTTCATTCCGCTTGTTTAATAAATCAGGCTTAATATTAATATCATTATTTATTAATTCAATTTTGTCTTATGCACAATATGGCAATGAATGGATTGATTATAGCCAGAAATATTATTTTTTCCCGGTAACACAAGAAGGAGTATTTAGAATAGATCAAAATACCTTAATAAATTCAGGTATTCCTACAAACATTGATCCTCGCAGATTTCAAGTTTTTGCAAGAGGAAAAGAAGTTCCAATTTTTGTTCAAGGTGAGAGCGATGGAGTTTTTGATCCCTCTGATTTTATAGAATTTTATGCCGAACCCAATGATGGCTGGCTTGATAGCTTAATTTATGATTCGCCAAGTAATCAGCCAAATCCTTATTATAGTTTAATAAGCGATACGGCTTATTATTATCTAACATGGAATAATAGCACCAATAATTTACGCGCACAGCTTGAAAGCGATATTAATTATGGCGCTTATACACCAGCAAGTTATTTTTTAAGAGAGCAGATTTACAAACAGGGGTTCCCCGGATATTCTTCTTCGTATTATTTTGGCGAAATAATAGCAGGAACAGTATTTAATGCTCAATATAGCTTTGCCAGCGGTTGGCTCGATGCTGCTTTTACTTATGGTCAAACCCGTTCCGTTTCATTTAATACACCTTTTATTTTTACATCAGGGCCATCAGCCAAAGTACAAACTATTATTACCTCACAATCTAATCCTACTCAAACTATTACCGATCATCATCTTCAGATTTTTTATAATAATTCAAATTTAATTTTTGATACCCTCTTGGCAGGATATACCCAAACCTACAAAGAACTAAACTTAAACAATGCATTACTAAACAATACAACATCCATTAATTTTCGCTCAGAAAATGATTTAAATCCTGCGCCACCCGCCAATACCAGAATGGCTATTGCCTACGCCAAATTAATATATCCGCAACAATATAATTTCGAAGGGCAAAACCGATTTAAGTTTATTGTTCCTAACAGCCCTCAAGGCAAAACCTACATGGATGCCGTTAATTTTAGTGCAAGTAATGCTATATTGTACGATATAACAAACGGAAGAAGAATTATAGTACAAAATATTTCAGGCAATTTTAAAGCCTTAATACCCAATGCTTCAAGCAATGAAAAGGTTTGCTATATAAGCTCTACAAATAATGTTATAACATTAAATTCATTAACACCGGTTAGAGGAAGCGGCACATTTATAAATTATTCAATAACAAATGCAGATTATTTAATTATAACTCATTCGTCTTTGCTTGCAGAGTCATACAATTATGCGCTATACAGAAATAGCAAAGGAGCAACATCGCTTGTAGTGGATGTTGAAGAATTATATCATCAATTTGGATATGGAGTTAGAAAACACCCTTGGGCAATAAGAGGATTTGTTAAATTCGCATTAGCAAATTGGACATTAAAACCCGAATATCTTTTTTTAATAGGCAAAAGTGTACATGCTCATTTATTTAGAAATAATATATCTAATTATAATGCCTGCCTTGTCCCTTCGTTTGGTAATAATTCTTCTGATGTGCTACTAACAGCCGGTTTAAACGGAAATTCTTTAGAACCTGCCCTTGCAACCGGACGACTATCGGCTAAAACCCCTAACGATGTTATTACATATTACAATAAAATAGTACACTACGAAAACCCGGATGTAAACCCATCGGAATGGATGAAGTATATTGCTCACTTTTGCGGAGGAACCACACAAGCCGAACAACAAACATTATTATCATATTTAAACGGATTTAAAGCTATTATCGAAGACACATTGTATGGCGGATTTGTATTCGATTTTATAAAAAATGTAACCCAACCTATACAAATATCACTGACCGATTCAATTAGAAACTTGGTGAATAACGGTGTAGCGCTAATGACATTTTTTGGTCATGCAGCAGGCAGCAGTTTTGATATAAATATTGATTTGGCATCATCCTATAACAACTTTAAAAAATACCCGCTTATTTTAGCTAATTCCTGTTACGTAGGCGATATTCACCAAACCGGTTTTACCACCAGCGAAGACTGGGTGCTAACCCCTAATAAGGGAGCAATTGGATTTATTGCATCGGTTGGAGCAGGACTGCCACCTTATCTGAATATCTTTAGCAATGAATTATATAAAAATTTAGCTTATAAAAATTATAATGGTTCAGTTGGAAAAAGTATAAAATCAACCATTGGAGAAGTTCAATATTATTCGACAGATGTAATGTTTAAATCACATTTACTGGAAATGACTTTGCATGGAGATCCTGCTTTAAGATTACCAGGACAAGAAAAGCCCGATTTAATGCTTACAGAACCAAGAGTATATTTTGAACCAAGCTATGTAAGCACTGCATTAGACAGTTTTAATGTAAATGTAATAGTTACAAACCTTGGCAGAGCTACTACACAACAATACATACTGGAAGTGATACGTAAGTTTCAAGATAACAGTACCGACACACTAATCAAAGTTATAAACGGAACTTTATATAAAGATACAATAACCTTTAAATTCCCAACCGATTTAAATAAAGGTGGTGGGGTGAATACTTTTTACATTACGGCTGATATTACAAATGCCATTGATGAATTAAACGAAAACAACAATTTCGTTGTTAAAACATTATTTATAAATTCTGATGATTTGGTTCCTGTTTATCCCTATAAATTTGCCGTAGTACCAAAGCAAGGAATAACATTAAAGGCAAGCACTGCCGATCCCTTTGCTCCAGCTCGAAATTATAGAATAGAGTTAGATACTACAGATTTATTTAACAGCCCTATAAAACAATCAACCACAATATACTCATCAGGTGGAGTAATAAGCTGGACTCCGGCACTATTACAAAACATGCCTGACAGTATGGTGTATTTTTGGCGCACAAGCCCCGATTCCATTTCACCAACTCAAGGCTTTAAATGGAAAGAAAGTTCATTTCAATACATCCCAAATAAATCAGGATGGGGACAAGCTCATCATTTTCAATTTAAAGATAATGAATTTAAGTTTTTAAATTATATAAGAGATCCCAGACTTTTTGCTTTTGATACAACGGCAAAAGATTTATCTGTAACCAACATTGGAAATCCACCCAATCAAGTTACTAGTTATGGCGTTGGATACTCTATTGAAGCACAATTACAAGAATATGCCGGTTGCGGATTTGCTCCTGCAATCCACATTGCTGTAATTGATTCATTAACGCTTCAACCATGGGCAACAAGAGTTCCCGGACCCAATAATGATACTTTAAATCCAAACAATAATTTCGGAAATGCCAACGACTGGACGGCTTGCCGAACAAGACCTGAAAAATATTTTATCTTTTTTGTACAAAATTCTACACAAATGGCAGCACTTGAAAACATGTTGCAAAATAATATTCCAAACGGCAATTATATCCTTGCATGGAGCATGTGGAATCCTATGTTTAGCCTCTGGCCATCATCATTGCACACTACATTTCAGTTGCTTGGAAGTCCAGATTTTTCGCAATATAACGATAGCTTACCATTTATATTTTTTACCAAAAAAGGGGTTCTCTCTACAGCTGATTTTGTAATAGGCGACTCATCTACAGCTACCATTACGCTAAATAAATATTTAAAAAATAGTATCCCTTCTGGAAACGTTGTTTCAACATTAATCGGTCCGGCAAAAAAATGGAATTCGCTTCACATGCGTCAGTATCCATTAGAAACGAATACAGCAGACAGTGTAACTACAAAAATTTATGGAATTTCTGCCAATGGCTCATCTACACCATTAATGACGTTTACCGATGATTTTATAGATTACACTAATTTATATGACTCTATTGATGCAAACATCTATCCCTATATAAAACTCGAAATGAATAAGCGTGACGATGTTTTACGTACAGCGCCTCAATTAAAACGCTGGCAAGTTCTCTATGATCCAGTACCGGAAGCTGCGCTTGCACCATCTATAAACTACTTTTACCATGCAGATACATTACAAGAAGGCGATATGGTAAAAATGAAAATTGCCATAAAAAACATCAGTGAAATTGATATGGATAGCTTAAACATACAGTTCTTTGTGGAACGACAAAATGGACAACGAAATGTAGTATATTATGGAAAACAAAAACCATTACCTGCCGATAGTGTTTTAATTGCCGAAGTAGCATTTAATTCCAAAAATTACAGAGGATTAAACACATTATGGATAGAAGCAAATCCTAAAGATGCAAATTGGCAATTGGAACAATATCATTTTAATAATATTGGCTATCGCTCGTTTTTTGTTTCAAAAGATAATATTAACCCGATATTGGATGTAACTTTTGATGGAGTACATATAATTAATCGCGATATCGTATCTCCTAAACCATTAATTGTGATAAAACTTAAAGATGAAAATAAATTTTTAGCATTAAATGATACCGCTAACTTCAGAATATTTATTAAAGACCCAAACGGAAATAATAAACGAATCTACTTCATAGGTGATAACGGAGAAGAGCAAATGCGATTTTATCCTGCTCAATTACCCAAAAATAGTTGCCGTATAGAATATAAAGCAAATTTTAATATAGATGGAATTTATCAACTAAGTGTTCAAGCAAACGATATGTCTGATAATGCATCAGGCGAAAATGATTATACTATCCAATTTGAAGTAATAAACAAATCAACCATTACAGAAGTATTAAATTATCCTAATCCGTTCTCCACATCTACACGTTTTGTATTTACTTTAACCGGTTCCGAATTGCCAAGCGATTTTAAAATTCAAATACTTACAATTAGTGGTAAAGTTGTAAAAGAAATTTTTCTCGAAGAGTTAGGAAAAATTCGTATAGGAAGAAATATTACCGAATATGCATGGGATGGTACCGATAATTTTGGTGATAGATTAGCCAATGGAGTATATCTGTATCGAGTAGTAACAAAAATTAACGGGCAAGATATTGAAAAACGAAACACCAATGCCGACCAATACTTTCATAAAGGTTTTGGCAAAATGTATTTAATGCGATAAGATAATTTTAAATTAATTATTGCAATAAAATACTATTTGTAACTTCGCTAAAAATTAAAAAAGTGTCAAATTTTTTATTGTTTCTTTTATCTGCTTTTAGCGGAGTACTATTTGCACTTTCGTGGCCGGAAATTGGAGGTTTAACTCCATTGATATTTTTCGCTTTTGTGCCACTGTTTTATGTAGAAAGTCTTTTTACAGAGAAAGAAAAAAACTACAAATGGTATCATTTCTGGTTATTTTTTTACACTCCATTTTTAGTTTTTAATGCTCTTACCACCTGGTGGATTTATTTGGCTTCATTCTTTGGAATGGTAAGTGCCGTATTGTGCAATGCTTTATTTTCAGCAATATTATTCTGGCTGTTTCACAAAACTAAAGTCAGCTTAGGCAAGCGCAGAGCATACATCGGACTTATTTTTTATTGGTTAGGATTTGAGTACTTACACATGCAATGGCAACTTTCATGGCCTTGGTTAACGCTGGGCAATGTTTTTTCAAACACTACCTCGTGGGTGCAATGGTATGAGTTAACGGGAGTTTTAGGTGGCTCCTTATGGATTCTACTTGTTAATATTGTTGTTTACGAAATTGTTATCGGATTTATTAAAAAGAAAAATAATTTATTCCGATTTGTTAGTTTAGTAGCACTTTTTTTTGTTCCATTTTCTCTGTCATATTATCTGTATATACATAACGAAGATACAGGCACTCCCATAGAGGTAATAGTTGTTCAACCCAATATTGACCCCTATTTCGATAAATTTGGCAATTTAACTTCCGAAGAGCAAGTACAAATAATGTTACAACAAGCAGAAGCTAAAATAACTCCACAAACCAAATATATCGCATTTCCCGAAACAGCTATACCCAATGGAATTTGGGAGCATGAACTTATGGAAGACCCTTCTGTTCAAGCTTTTGTTAGTTTCATAAAAAAATATCCCGAAATAACCCTCATTACGGGATTATCAACATTTAAACATTATTTACCGGGAGAGGAGTTAAGCGAAACAGCTCGTAAATTCAGAAATGGCGATGGTTATTACGATGCCTATAACACAGCCATGATGCTCGATTCAAGCTTACAACCTCAACTTTACAGAAAATCAAAATTGGTTCCGGGAGTTGAAAAAATGCCCTACCCTGCGATATTTGGTTTTTTAGAAAAATTTGCCATTGATTTAGGTGGCATTGCAGGTAGTCTTGGTTCTGAAAAAAATCCAAAACCCTTTAAAGCAAAAGCAAACAGCATTACTACAGCAATTTGTTACGAATCGGTGTATGGCGACTTTCTTTCACAATTTATCAGACAAGGATCCGATTTATTATTTGTAATAACTAACGATGGTTGGTGGGGAAATACTCCGGGTTATCGTCAGCATTTACATTTATCACGATTGCGCGCCATCGAATTCAGACGAAACATTGCACGCTCTGCTAATACAGGTATTTCAGCGTTTATTGATCAAAGAGGCAATATTACCCAACAAACCCAATGGTGGGTAGAAGATGCACTAACTGGTATAATTTATGCCAATAACGAAATTACTTTTTATGCAAAATATGGCGATTATTTAGGCAGAATATGCGGTTGGCTTTCATTTTTAATGCTATCTTACGTTGTAGCTAAAACACTAAACAAAACACAACAGCGTTTAGGCTAATTCGATATAAAAAAATAACTTTACAGCCTTTAAAATTTATAATTATGAAAAACTTTGATGTAGTAATTATCGGATCCGGTCCGGGAGGATATGTTTGTGCCATCAGATGTGCACAATTAGGTATGAAAACTGCCTTAATTGAAAAGTATAATACCCTTGGAGGAACCTGTTTAAATGTTGGGTGTATTCCTTCAAAAGCATTATTAGATTCATCCGAGCATTATTACAATGCCACTCACACTTTTGCTGAACATGGGATTGAAGTTAAAAACATCAAAGTTAATCTGGAGCAAATGATAAAACGCAAGGCAGAAGTGGTAAAACAAACCTGCGATGGAATTAATTTTTTAATGAAAAAAAACAAAGTAACCGTTTATAATGGTTTCGGTTCTTTTGTAGATAAAAATACGGTTAGTATTACTAAAGCAGACGGCAGCAAAGAACAAATACAAGGTAAAAAAATTGTTATAGCAACAGGCTCTAAACCTAGCACTTTACCAGGTATTGAAATAGATAAAAAACGAGTAATTACATCTACCGAAGCATTAGAGTTAAAAGAAGTTCCCAAGCATTTAATCATTATTGGAGGTGGCGTAATTGGCCTCGAATTAGGCTCTGTATATGCACGTTTAGGAGCTAAGGTTTCTGTTATTGAATACACCGGTGGAATTATCAGCACGATGGATAGCACCATGGGTAAAGAATTACAAAAGGTGTTAAAAAAATTAGGATTTGAATTTTATTTCAATCATAAAGTACAAAGCGCAAAAACAAAAGGCAAAGAGGTAACAGTTGTAGCAGAAAACAACAAAGGCGAAAAAGTAGAATTTAAAGGAGATTATTGTTTGGTTTCGGTAGGCCGCAGACCATATACAGAAAATTTAGAATTAGAAAAAGCCGGTGTAAAATTAGATGAAAGAGGAAGAATAGATGTTAATGAACATTTAGAAACAAATGTAGCAGGTATTTATGCAATTGGTGATGTGGTAAAAGGCCCAATGCTTGCTCATAAAGCTGAAGAAGAGGGTGTATTTGTTGCCGAATACATGGCAGGACAAAAACCTCACATAAATTACTTGCTAATTCCCGGTGTAGTTTATACTTGGCCCGAAGTAGCAAGTGTTGGCTACACAGAAGAGCAACTAAAAGAAAAAGGGATAAAATACAAAGTTGGTTCATTCCCTTTTAAAGCAAGCGGAAGAGCACGTGCCAGCATGGATACCGATGGTTTGATAAAAGTTTTGGCAGATGAAGTAACAGATGAAATACTGGGAGTACATATGATTGGCCCTCGTGCTGCCGACATGATTATGGAAGCTGCCGTAGCTATGGAATTCCGTGCAAGTGCAGAAGATATTGCGCGTATTTGCCATGCTCATCCAACCTTCTCCGAATCATTTAAAGAAGCCGCATTGGATGCTACCGCAAAAAGAGCATTGCATATCTAGTTAATTAGTTAATTGTTATTAGTAAATGGCTATTAATTCAATTGAAGAATTGGATGTTTGGCAGCAAACTAGGGAGTTAAGAAAAGAAATTTCAATTCTTGCAAAGAAATTGCCTGAGGCTGAAAAATATAATCTTACCAATCAGATAATACGCTCTTCAAGATCTGTTACAGCAAATATTGCAGAAGGATTTGGCAGGTATCACTTTCAGGAAAATATACAGTTTTGCAGACAAGCTAGAGGCTCTTTGGTTGAAACATTAGATCATCTTTATTGTTGTTTAGATGAAAACTATATTGATGCTGAAAAATTTGAAAAAATAAAATTCAAAATTGAAACATGTTTAAAAAAGCTTAATGCCTACATTAAATATCTTAAGACTGCAAAAAATAACCAATAACCAATAACCAATTACCAATAACCAATTACCAATAACCACATTGAAAAAAACAGGAATACTTCTTCTCCAACTCGGAACACCCGATAGCCCATCAATTGGTGATGTACGTAGCTATCTTAGTGAATTTTTAAACGATCCGCGCGTAATTGATATACCTTGGTTAGCAAGAAAATTATTAGTTAATTTAATTATTGTACCATTCAGAGCCCCCAAATCGGCAAAGGTTTACAAAAAACTTTGGGAATATGGAAATGGCAAATCGCCTTTAATGACTTATTCCCTTTCGTTGCAGAAAAAATTACAGGATAAGTTAGCAGATAGCGCAAAAGTTGAGTTAGCCATGCGCTATGGAAATCCATCTACTCAAAGTGTTTTGGAAAAAATGCGTAATGACAATTACGATAAAATTATTATTTTTCCCTTATATCCTCAATACGCTTCTGCCAGCTCGGGAACAGCTTTAGAAAAAGTAATGAAAATAATTTCGCAATGGCATGTTATCCCCGAAATAGCTATAATTAATCAATACTGGGATAACGAAGGCTATTTGAATACCTTTGCAGAAATTGGTAAAAAATACAATCATACCGAATATGACCATGTGCTTTTCTCTTATCACGGCTTGCCTGAACGACAAGTAGATAAAGTGTATGAAGATAAACAATGCAGTAATCACAGTTGTGAAACTGAAATTAACAAGGAAAATAAATTTTGCTACAAAGCAACCGCTTACGCTACCTCACGCGAACTTGCGAAACGACTGAATATTCCGGAAAACAAATACACCGTATGTTTTCAATCGCGTTTAGACAGTAAGTGGTTACGCCCCTTCTCTGATGAGGTGGTAAAAGAACAAGCTAAAAAAGGAGCTAAAAAATTGTTGGTATTCTCTCCTGCTTTTGTTGCCGATTGCTTAGAAACCATTATTGAAATTGGCAGCGAATACCAGGAAATATTTGAAGAGCATGGTGGCGAAAAAGTTCAATTAGTAGAAAGTTTAAACGATCATCCACTGTGGGTAGATACCATTTATAATTTAGTGAAAGAGCGAATGTAATTTTACATTTAAAATTAAACCAAAAAAGTCATTAGAATTTTACTGCTTTGCAGCGAATAAGATTTTGTATGGATTTATTAAGTGCTTTATAATTTAATTGTAAAAAATACTAACAAAATCTAAATCAGGCCTGGCTGTGGGCAGACAGGGTTAACCCGGATTCACCCCACATGCCAAACCTGACAGTTGGCATATTGTTAAAATTCTATCATTTAATTTCAGTTAATTTCAACCAATCTCAACAGTATAAATATACAGCAACAACTTACAACTAACGACTATCGTGTTAAGCCTTACAACAAGTCTAATGCTTTGCATATTTTGAAAAATCTTTATGCTCCACCTTGTTTAATTCTTCAGCCGTAAGTGTTTTAAAATATTCGTAAGTAATTTTTAATCCTTCGGAACGATGTATTTTAGGCTCCCAACCCAATAGTTTTTTTGCTAATGTAATATCAGGTTTTCGCTGTTTGGGATCGTCTTGTGGCAAAGGTTTATAAATAACTTTTTGTTGTGTTCCTGTAAGTTTTATAATTTCTTCAGCAAATTGTGAAATGGTTATTTCATCCGGATTACCAATATTAACAGGGCCTGCGTAATCGCTCATTAACAAGCGATAAATACCTTCTATTAAATCATCCACAAAACAAAAAGAGCGTGTTTGTGAACCATCGCCAAAAACTGTCAAATCTTCTCCTCTTAGAGCTTGCCCAATAAATGCAGGTAATACACGACCATCGTTTAGTCGCATGCGCGGGCCATACGTATTAAAAATTCTCACAATTCTTGTTTCAACACCATGATAGGTATAATAGGCCATAGTCATGGCTTCCATAAAACGCTTGGCTTCATCGTACACACCGCGCGGCCCAACCGGATTAACATTACCCCAGTAATCTTCTGTTTGTGGATGTACTAATGGATCGCCATATACTTCGGACGTAGATGCTACTAAAATACGTGCTCCTTTGGCTTTTGCAAGACCAAGTAAATTATGAGTTCCAAGCGAACTAACTTTTAATGTTTGAATCGGTATTTTTAAATAATCAATTGGACTTGCAGGCGATGCAAAATGTAAAATATAATCGAGTTTATCGGGTACATGTACAAACTTCGATACATCATGATGATAAAATTCAAAATGCTCGAGCTTAAATAAATGTTCGATATTTTTTAAATCACCGGTAATTAAATTATCCATTCCAATAACATGATAGCCTTCTTTAATAAAACGATCGCACAAATGCGATCCTAAAAACCCTGCTGCACCGGTAATTAAAACTCTTTTCATATTTTTTTGAAAAATTACAATTTGGAAATTCTAAATTCTAAGCTCTAAATTCTAATTTTTGTATAAAGTATTGTGTACAATGTATTAAGTTTAGGATGCAATATTGCAAATTTCAGATTGAAAAATTCTAAATTCTAAACTATACTCATTATCAAATTATCAAATCAATAAACTAATGGCTCATGGCAGTTGGCTATTTACTCATTTTCAAATCTTCAAATTTAAAAAATGTCTTTACTCTTTTTATCTTTTGCCTTCTTTACTTAAAGCAAACTGGATTTCTGATTACTGTTTCACGGTTTCTCTACCCACACTTTCGTAATAAAAACCTTTTTCTTTCATCTCTGATAAATCGTATAAATTTCTACCGTCAAAAATCACTTTTGATTTTAAAGCACTGCTCATTTTATCAAAATCAGGAGTACGGAAAACGCTCCACTCGGTACATATAACCAAAGCATCGGCATCGTTTAATGCAGCATATTGATTAATTGCATAATCAATTTTATTTCCAAATAATTTTCGAACATTATCCATTGCCTCAGGATCGAATGTTGATATGGATGCACCTTTTTCTAAAAGTGCTTTGATGATATATAATGCAGGTGCTTCGCGTATATCATCGGTATCGGGCTTAAATGCCAAGCCCCATATGGCAATACGCTTGCCTTTTAGATCATTATTAAAATAGTTTAAAATTTTTGGAACAATAGATGTTTTTTGTTTTTCATTAACATCCATTACTGATTTTAAAATTTTAAAATCGTAATTTACTTCCTCAGCTGATTTAGCTAATGCCTGCACATCTTTAGGAAAACAACTTCCTCCATATCCAATACCCGGGAAAAGAAAACGTTTACCAATTCTGGTATCAGAACCAATTCCAATACGTACCATATCTACGTTTGCACCAAGGCGTTCACACAAATTGGCAATCTCGTTCATAAAAGTAATTTTGGTAGCAAGAAATGCATTGGCAGCATACTTAGTTAGTTCTGCCGAACGCTCATCCATAAAAATAATTGGATTCCCCTGACGAACAAATGGCTTATATAAATCGCTCATTATTTTTTTTGCTTTTTCTGATGATGTTCCAATTACCACTCTATCGGGTTTCATAAAATCATCAACGGCAAATCCTTCGCGCAAAAATTCAGGATTGGAAACCACATCAAATTCTACTTTTGCATTTTTTGCTATTGCTGCATGAACCTTTTCTGCGGTTCCTACAGGCACTGTACTTTTATCAACAATAACTTTATAATTGGTAATTAATTTTCCAAGCTGTTCAGCAACTCCTAATACATACGATAAGTCTGCTGAACCATCTTCGCCCGGTGGTGTTGGTAATGCAAGAAAAATAATATTTGCATCTTTTACCGCTTCTTCCAAATTGGTTGTAAACTTTAAACGGCCTTCTTTTATGTTTCTATCAAACAAAACATCCAAATGCGGCTCATAAATAGGCACAATGCCGTTTTTCATTTTTTCTACTTTTTCTGCATCAATATCAACGCAAATTACATCATTGCCTGTTTCGGCAAAACAAGTTCCTGTTACTAATCCAACATAACCTGTACCTACTACTGCTATTTTCATATAATAAAATTATTATGCAAATGTTTCAATATGTAAATGTGAAAATTTGCTTTTAGTTGATTGTTCTTTTTGATGTTCCTACAATTTTTGAAATAATCAATTTTATGGTTTTTATTTCATCAATTAATTCCATGCAATTCGGGTAGTTTTCTGATGCTTGACATATTTCCAGCCAATAAATAGTTTCTTCAACTTCTTTTAATGCAATTTTCATTTTATGTATAAAATCAGCTTTACTTTCAGAGTTTTGAGCTTCTCTTACATTTGCGCCAACAGAAGTACCCGATTTAATTAATTGCCTTGCAACAACAAACTTTTTATTACTTTCTAATAATTCTGATAACTGAATAATTTTCAATGCAAATTCAAATGTTTTATCAATAATTATATTTTCCTTCTTAATTTCCATTTACACATTTGCATATTTTCACATTAATTATTATCAAGCTTACCTACAAAATTCTAATACAGCGTCTGTAATATATTTTAATTGTTCTTCGTCTAATTCGGTATGCATTGGCAAGGAGATAACAGATGCGCATAATTTTTCAGTAACAGGAAAATCTCCCTCTTTATAACGCGGATCGGTATATGCCTTTTGCATGTGTAAAGGTATCGGGTAATATATCATTGACGGTATATCTTTACTTGCCAAAAATTCTCTTAATGCAGCTCTGTCAACATCCTTTAGCTGTAAGGTGTACTGATGAAACACATGGGTTGTATTTTTTGCACGCGCAGGAGTTTTAATTTTAGGATGATTGGCAAATGCCTTATCATAATATGCCGCGGCTTTATTTCTGGCAGCAGCATAATCATCCAATCTGCGAAGCTTTATTCGCAAAATTGCTGCCTGAATACTATCCAAGCGAGAGTTTACGCCAATTGAATCATGTACATATTGCACCGACTGGCCATGATTGGCAATCATGCGCATTTTTTTTGCTAAATCTTCATTATTGGTGTACATAGCACCACCATCACCATAACATCCTAAGTTTTTTGAAGGGAAAAACGAAGTACAACCAATATCACCCATAGTTCCTGCTTTTTTAACAGTTCCATCAGAGAATGTATATTCTGCCCCAATTGCTTGAGCGGTATCTTCTATAACATATAAATTATGCTGTTTGGCAAGTTTTAAAATGCGTTCCATATCGGCACATTGTCCGAATAAATGTACAGGAACAATAGCCTTAGTTTTTGGTGTAATAGCCTTTTCAATAGCTTCAACATTTATATCAAAAGTATCCGGATATACATCTACCAAAACAGGTGTTAGACCTAACAATGCTATAACTTCGGCTGTTGCTACATAGGTAAATGAAGCTGTTATCACCTCATCGCCTGGTTTTAAACCAAGTGCCATCATAGCTATTTGTAAAGCATCTGTTCCATTGGCACATGGAATAACGTGTTTAACATGTAAGTATTGTTCTAATTCTGCTTGAAAACTTTTTACTTCAGGGCCATTTATATAGGCTGTTGAACGAATTACATTTAATACTGCATCATCTATTTCATGCTGCATTTTATCGTATTGACTTTTTAAGTCAACCATGTGGATTTTTTTCATAATTTTTTTGTAAATTAAAGTAGGCGAATATAGAGAAAAATAAGGAAATAAAGTTTGAATTAAATCGTTAATTGCACTTAAAATAAGCGTAAATTAGCTGCTTGTATGAAAGATTTTCTCGCTATTTTTTTATTTTTTATCTCATCATTTTCGATTTATGCACAGGTGAGTGTGAAAGATTCCAGCATATTTACACCATTAATATGTGGTTCATATGCATATCAAATACCAGGAGGCGATTTAGCTAAACGATTTGGTGATAACTCAAATATCGGTGTAGATATATTATTTAAAACCAAAAAAAACTGGATTTATGGTATTCAATATTCTCATTTATTCGGCAATGTAATTTACGAAAATAACATACTTGATAATTTAAGAAATAAAGACGGATGGATAATTAACCGAAACGGACAAGAAGCCATTATTCGTTTGTTTGAACGCGGTCATACGTATATGGGTAAATTTGGTCGCTTGTTTAATGTATTGGCACCAAATCCTAATTGTGGATTTTTTGTTACTCTTGGAGCCGGCTATTTGCATCATAAAATTAGAATTGATAACATTGGCAACGATGTCCCTCAATTAAACAAAGAATTTAAAAAAGGCTACGATCGTTTAACCGGAGGATTTGCTCTACAAGGATTTGCCGGATATTTACTTTTAAGTAACAGCCGATTGACTAATTTTTATGTTGGAGTTGAATTAACTCAGGCCTGGACACAGAGCTTGAGAAGTTTTAATTACGACACCATGCAGGCCGATACACAAAAAAGGCTGGATCAACTAACCGGATTTAGATTCGGCTGGATAATTCCTATTTACAAAAAATCGCCACGCGAATTTTATTACGATTAATTAAGATGATGCTTTGGATTTACAATCTAGGTATTTGTATTTATTTGCTGAGCATTCGCATAGCATCTTTATTTAATCATAAAGCTAAACTTTGGTTAAACGGTAGAAAAGATATTTTCAATAAACTGCACACTGCTTTTGAAAATGAAAATAGAAATGTAATCTGGTTTCATTGTGCATCGCTCGGAGAGTTTGAACAAGGCCGTCCGATAATTGAAAAAATTAAAGAAACACATCCACATTACAAAATCTTAATTACTTTTTTTTCTCCATCGGGTTATGAAATAAGAAAAAATTACAATGGCGCCAATTATGTTTTTTATTTACCTATTGATACCGCTTCAAACGCCAAAAGATTTATTGAAATTGTAAATCCCCAAATTGCCTTTTTTATTAAATACGAATTTTGGTATCATTACTTAAACACCTTAAAAAACAAGCATATTCCCGTATATTTAATTTCGGCCTTATTCCGCAAAAATCAAATCTTTTTTAAGCCCTACGGCTTTTTGTACCGCAACATGTTAAAATGTTATGATTATATATTTGTTCAGGATGATGATTCGATGGAATTATTAATGGAACTGGGGCATAGAAATGTATGCGTATCAGGCGATACGCGTTATGACCGCGTTTCAGACATTGCATCTCAATCAAAAAATTTGACAATAATTGAAGCGTTTAAAGCAGATAAAAATTTAATTATTGCCGGAAGTAGCTGGCCACAAGAAGAACAACTTATTGCTACATACATAGAACGAAAAGGATTTACTCATAAGTTTATTATAGCCCCTCACGATATTAGCGAAACACATCTTTCGCAATTAGAGCGCTTATTCAGTAAACACAAATACATCCGCTATTCAAGAGCAGATATAAATAAAATTACTGATTATGATATATTGATAATTGACAACATCGGCTTACTGTCATCGCTTTATAAGTATGCCGACATTGCTATAATTGGCGGTGCCTTTGGAAGTGGACTGCATAATATTTTGGAAGCGGTTGTATATGGATGCCCCGTAATTTTTGGACCTAAGTATTATCGCTTTCCTGAAGCTGTTGATTTATTAAATATAGGTGGTGCTTGTTCAGTAAGAAATGTTGATGAGCTGATAAATGATATTAATTTTTTAGCAGCCCCTGAAAACAAAGAATTTTTACATAAAACCTGTAAAGACTTTGTTGCTTCAAGAAAAGGAGCTACGGAGAAAATTTTTAATCTAGTTCAATTAAATTAAAAAAGCCTTCTGAAACTCAGAAGGCTTTTTTAATGTTTAAACATTGATATATTATTTTTTCAGATTTGCCACTAAAAATTCTCTGTTCATACGGGCAATATTTTCTAAAGAAATTCCTTTAGGGCATTCTGCTTCGCATGCTCCGGTATTAGTACAATTCCCAAAATTTTCCTCATCCATTTTAGCAACCATGTTTAACACACGATCGGTAGCTTCTACTCTACCTTGTGGTAATAAAGCCAACTGAGAAACTTTAGCCGAAACAAACAACATAGCTGATGCATTTTTACAAGCCGCCACACATGCCCCGCATCCAATACAAGTAGCAGCAGCAAAGGCTTTGTCGGCATTTTCTTTGGGTATAGGTATAGTATTGCCATCCTGTGCATTACCTGTATTAACAGAAATAAATCCGCCTGCAGCTATCACTCTGTCAAATGCAGAACGATCAACCACTAAATCTTTTATTACAGGAAACGCCTTTGCTCGCCATGGTTCAACAACAATAGTTTCGCCATCGTTGAATGAACGCATATGTAGTTGGCAGGTTGTAACACCTCTTAATGGTCCATGCGGACGACCATTGATATACATACTACACATGCCGCAAATTCCCTCGCGGCAATCGTGATCGAAGGCCACAGGTTCTTTGCCTTCGTTAATTAAACGTTCGTTTAATACGTCAAACATTTCAAGGAATGACATATCGGTTGAAACACCTTTCATATCGTATGTTTCAAATCTTCCTTGGTCGTTAGCATTCTTTTGACGCCAAACTTTAAGTGTCACATTTATTTTCTTTTCGCTCATACCGAATAGTTATTTAGTTACAAAGCCACCAGCCATTAGCTTTAATATTGACTTCGTCATGTTTTTAATTTTTGTCTATACTTGCTATAAAAGCGTTTAACATTTTTGAAATTTCTTCAACCTCTATTGAAATTTTATTTAGTGCATCAACTTCTCCCAACTTTACATTTCTACAAATAATCAGCAAGGTTTCTAATTCATACAAAGAGCCTCTTGCTATTTTTAAAAACTGTATATAGCTAGTTTTGCTATTTCTCCCCCACCCTTCTGCAATATTTGCAGGAACAGACACCGCTGATCTATTTAGCTGATTTATTAATCCATATTTTTCTTTGTCCGGAAACTGGCTTGTTAAGTTATAAATCTGTGTTACCAGATTTATGCTTCTTTGCCAAATTTGCAAATCTTTATATGAGTTAATTGTTGCCATACATTTAGCTAATGGCTTTTGGCTAATCAACTAAATTACTTGTAAGAACGTTGTGCTATCTTAATATTTTCGTATTTCAATTCTTCTTTGTGTAATTCCCAATTTCCTACCTCTTTCATTTCCCAAGCTGCCACATATGCATAGTTTTCATCATCGCGTAGGGCTTCTCCATCTTCGGTTTGATATTCTTCTCTAAAATGACCTCCACAAGATTCGTTTCTATGAAGTGCATCTACACACATTAATTCTCCCAACTCCAAAAAATCTGCAACACGTCCGGCCTTTTCTAATTCCGGATTTAGCTCATTGGCGGTTCCGGGAACTCGAACGTCTTTCCAAAATTCTTCTCTTAATGCCTTTATTTCTTGAATTGCTTGTTTTAAACCTTCGGCATTGCGGGCCATTCCACATTTATCCCACATAATTTTACCTAAGCGCTTGTGGAATGAATCTACTGATTTTGTTCCTTTGATACTTAATAATTTATCTATTGATTCCTGAACATTTTTTTCTGCTTCTACAAATGCCGGATGATCTGTTGGAATTGCTTTTGTTCTGATTTCATTTGCCAGATAGGCTCCAATAGTGTATGGAATTACAAAATATCCATCTGCCAAACCTTGCATTAATGCTGATGCTCCTAAACGGTTTGCACCATGGTCAGAGAAATTTGCTTCGCCCAAAGCATATAATCCGGGAACGGTTGTCATTAAGTTATAGTCAACCCAAAGTCCTCCCATGGTATAGTGTACTGCGGGATAAATCTGCATGGGTTCTTCGTATGGATCAACACCTGTTATTTGCTTATACATATCAAACAGGTTACCATATTTCTCGGCTACTACGGCTTTCCCTAATTCTTTTAACTGAGCTTCAGTTGGATTAGTAATGCCTCTTTTAGTTGCTTCAGCACGACCGTATTTTTCTTTCATATTGTAAGCAAAATCTAAAAATACGGCTTCACCTGTTGCATTTACGCCATAACCGGCATCACAACGCTCTTTTGCAGCACGTGATGCTACATCACGCGGAACTAAGTTTCCAAAAGCAGGATATCTTCTTTCTAAATAATAATCTCTGTCTTCTTCTTTTATATCGTTTGGCTTTAATTTTCCTTCGCGAATAGCTTTTGCGTCTTCAATTTTTTTGGGCACCCAAATTCTTCCATCATTTCTTAATGATTCTGACATCAAAGTTAATTTAGACTGATGATCTCCTGAAACCGGAATACAGGTTGGGTGAATTTGCGTAAAACATGGGTTTCCGAAAAACGCTCCTTGTTTGTGGGCTTTCCATGCAGCAGTAACGTTACTTCCCATCGCATTGGTTGAAAGGAAAAATACGTTTCCATAACCACCACTTGCCAATAATACTGCATGACCGAAATGTCTTTCTAATTTACCTGTAACTAAATTACGTGCTATAATACCTCTCGCTTTCCCTTCAATTTTTACAATTTCTAACATTTCGTGGCGAGCATACATTTTAACTGTACCCAAGCCAACCTGACGCTGCAATGCACTATATGCTCCTAATAATAATTGCTGTCCTGTTTGCCCGGCTGCATAAAATGTGCGCTGTACTTGTGTACCCCCAAAAGACCGATTGCTTAAATATCCGCCATATTCGCGAGCAAAAGGAACACCTTGCGCTACACATTGATCTATAATATTTGCACTAACCGATGCTAAGCGATATACATTAGCTTCGCGTGCACGATAATCACCACCTTTTATAGTATCATAAAATAAACGATATACACTGTCGCCATCGTTTTGATAATTTTTTGCAGCATTGATACCTCCCTGAGCTGCAATAGAATGGGCTCTACGAGGAGAATCCTGAAAACAAAACACTTTTACTTTATAACCTAATTCTGCTAAAGAAGCCGCAGCAGAAGCACCCGCTAATCCAGAACCTACTATTATAATTTCCAAACTTCTTTTGTTGGCAGGGTTAACAAGTGGAACAGTAGAGCGGTACTTTGTCCACTTTTCTGCCAATGGCCCTTCAGGAATTTTTGCATCTAGTTTTGACATATCTGAAACTTATTTTAATGCTGATTTAAATAATGAAAAATTGCTATAAAAACAAATCCTGCCGGTATTGCAATGGCATAGATATTTCCAAGTTTTTTTATAAGTGGAGTGTATTTATTATGACGAAATCCAACCGACTGGAACGATGATTGGAAACCATGGAGTAAATGCAATGATAAAAATACAAAAGAAACACAGTATAAGGTTACACGAATTGGGTCGGCAAATTTATGCTTAAGATGAGGATAGTATTTTGTTGTATCGTCCCAAATGCCATCTACAAACTTGTCTTTAATTTCAGGAATCCAAAAATCATAAAAGTGCAATGCTAAAAATGCCATTACCATAATTCCGGTGATAATCATATTACGACTCATCCATGTTGAATTAGCAGCTGCATCAACCTTTTCGTACTTAATTGGGCGTGATGCTTTGTTTTTAGCATCCAAAATTATACCCATTGAAAGGTGAAAGATTACACCAAAAATTAAAATTGGTTGCAATAAAAACTGCACTACAGGATTAGTTCCCATAAAATGCGATGCGCTGTTAAAAGCCTCTTGGCTGATTACTGATAAAAAGTTAATAGTTAGATGTTGTAGCAGAAAGAATAACAGAAAGAAGCCGGATAATGCCATTAAAATTTTTTTTCCTACTGATGAGTTTGTAAACTTGCCCATAATGTTTTCTTACTTGAAAAGATTGATTAATTTATGTAAAAGAAACAACAAATGTGTAAGTTTTGTTTACTTTTACTGCCATGCAAAAGTAAAATTGATATTGATTTTTACCAATAGAATTACAATTTAAAATTATTCTAAATTATAAAGCGTTTTTAAAAATTATAAAGATGAAATACAATCCCATTCCAAACGATTTATTTATTGAAAACAGGAAACGTTTTGCTGCACAATTAAAACCAAACTCTGTTGCACTTTTCGTAAGTAACGATATTATGCCTACTAATGCCGATGGTGCTATGGGCTTTGTTCAAAATTCAGATTTGTTTTATCTAACAGGTGTTGATCAAGAAGAAACTTATTTACTTATATATCCTGATGCAAAAAACGATAGCCATAAAGAAATTTTATTTGTTCGCGAAACCAACGAACATATTGCTATTTGGGAAGGGGCAAAACTTACCAAGCAACAAGCAAGCGAAGTTTCAGGAATAAAAAACGTACAATGGACAAGCAGTTTTCAACAAATGCTTAAAACTATCCTGTTTCAGGCAGAGTATATTTATTTAAACAGCAATGAACATACTCGTCAATACATAGAAGTTGAAACTGCTACCATGCGTTTTAACAAAGAAATTATGTCGAAATTTCCACTGCATAAAATAGAACGTTCAGCTCCTATTATGCACCAATTGCGAGCCATTAAATCAAAACAGGAAATTGAACTGATACAACAAGCTTGCAACATTACCGAAAAAGGTTTTAGAAGAATATTAAGATTTGTGAAACCCGGTGTAATGGAATATGAAATTGAAGCAGAATTAATTCATGAATTTATCAGAAATCGTTCGCGAGGCTTTGCTTACGGACCAATAATTGCATCAGGCTTTAATGCTTGCGTATTACATTATGTAGAAAACAACAAAGAATGCAAAGCAGGCGATGTTGTTTTATTAGATGTAGCAGCAGAATATGCCAATTATGCCAGCGATTTAACCCGCTGTCTGCCTGTAAACGGAAAATTTACTAAACGACAAAAAGATGTTTACAATGCGGTATTGCGCGTAATGCGAAGCGCTACAAATATGCTTACTGTGGGTAATACCATACCTGAATACCATAAAGCTGTGGGCGAATTAATGGAAAAAGAGTTGGTTGATTTAGGATTGTTAAGCATGAATGATATAAAAAATCAAAATCATGATTGGCCTGCTTACAAAAAATATTTCATGCATGGAACATCGCATTTCTTAGGTTTAGATGTGCACGATGTAGGCGACTTTAACCGCCCGCTGGAAGAAGGCATGGTATTTACCTGCGAACCGGGAATTTACATTCGTGAAGAAAGCCTTGGTATTCGTTTAGAAAATGATATT
>CALKJP010000153.1 GCA_937995645.1 uncultured Bacteroidia bacterium | reverse complement strand
AAAGATTTTGAAGGAAAAATAAAGGTAATTTCTCCACAGAACTTTGGTTTTATAGAGGACATATTTATTGAGCCCAAAATTGTAGAAGAGAGTAAGCTAACTGGCGGTCATACGGTAAAGGGAAGAGCAATACTATCATTCAATAAAAAGAAAAATGAATGGGGATGGAAAGCAATAGAAATCAATTAACCACACACATTGCCAAGCCGCACAAGCCAACGCTAAAACCCAAGCTTGGCGGCAGCGTGTGTCTGTCCAACCGCACGACCAAACCGACCGACAACCCAATGGAGGAAAAAGAACAACGAAGGCACAACATCACCTATACGCAAGCAGGGGTTTCGTGCTTCGTAGGACAGGTAAGAGGTATATTTAAAGTTCAATTCTTCGTAGGAAGTTCAGTGGTAAAAATCCCTGCCTGCGTATAGCTGAAAACCGTTAGAGATTTGTTGAGATTGATTGAGATTTGTAGAAGTTAAATTGAACAGATTGCATATCACAATATCGGATTTGAAAATATCCACATTACCACATCAATTCATTTGTCAATTACTAACTGCATTCTGCTTACAGACGACTAACGACTAAGACTAACAATTAACACCTTACTCATAAAAACTATTTATTCCATTCAATTAAATCTCTAACCACAACCGATGCAGCAACACCTCCAAATGCGGCAGGAACATACGAAATGGTTCCGTATGCAGATTTTTTAAAATTATTTCCATCGGTTAACATGAGCGAATCGGGTGGAGCTTCTTCCGGTGAAAAAACTGTTTTTACTCCTTTGTAAATTTTGTATTTCTTTAATCGTTTTCTAACGTAATGCGCCAGTTTACAGTTGTAAGTTTTTGAAATGTCAACTACTCTAATTTGTGTGGGGTCTAACTTTGCTCCGGCACCCATAGAACTAATAAGGGGTATATTATTGTTATAACAAGTAGAAATGAGTGTTAATTTTGGAGTTATACTGTCAATAGCATCTACAACATAATTGTAATTGCTGTTTAATACAATTTCTTTTATTCTTTCAATTCGTAAAAATTCTTTAATTACGGTTAATTTTAATTCGGGATTAATATCCAATAAACGTTGTTTCATCCAATCCACTTTGTAAATACCATGTGTTGATGAAAGTGCTGGTAATTGGCGATTTCTGTTGGTCGGATCAACCACATCACCATCTACTATTGTCATTTTTCCAACACCTGCTCGTGCAATAAATTCAGCTGCAAAAGAACCAACGCCACCCATTCCAACAACCAGCACATTGGCATTCATTAATTTTTCTAATCGTTCTTTTTTTATTAATAATTCTGTACGTTGTAACCAGTGTATATCTTTCATCATGTTACTTAAAGAGCTATAAAATTTTTGAGAATTGTTTCTCCAATGCTGCCACTTTTTTCAGGATGAAACTGGCATGCATAAAAATTGTTTTTATGAATTGAAGCGCTGAACGGCAGTATATAATTAGTTGTTGCAATGGTATGCTCGCCCACTTCTACATAATAGCTATGAACATAATACACATACTCTTCATTACAATTTTTATATAATTGCGATTTCAAATCATAAATTGTATTCCAGCCTACATGTGGAACTTTAAGGTTTTTATCAGAAGGAAATAGTTTTACTTTTTCATTAAAAATTCCGAGACATTTGGTATTGCTTTCTTCTGAATGTTGACATAAAAGCTGCATACCAAGGCATATTCCTAAAACAGGTTGTTTTAATTCTTTAATTACTTTATCAAGATTTTTTTCTTTTAAATAATTCATGGCGCTTCCTGCTTCGCCTACGCCCGGGAAAATAACTTTATCGGCTTTTGAAATGATTTCAATATCATCGCTTAGTTGAGCTGTAACTCCAATGCGCTCTAAAGCAAAAAGTACCGATTGTACATTTCCGGCATTATATTTTATAATAACAATTTTCATTAGTATTCTAGGGGTTTTAAAATACCGGGATGTTTGGCTATGTAGTGAAGTGTTTTTTCACAAATTAAATTATGGCCCACGTAAATAACATGCATATGGGCATTTCGTTTTATTTTACTGATAAAATTTTTTCCTATCTCAGGAGGAATTACTTTATCATATCTGCCAAAGAAAACATGAGTATGAATCTTATGCTTAGCTATTGCTTGTTGCACTAATTCTATGTTGGGATTAATTCTTTTGTATGTAAGCCAAACCTTAAAAACCTGCATACGTTTTTCAAACGTATCGGTTTGGTTGTAAACAAATTTGTATAAGCGAGTACTTAATAATTTAATTTTATTCATTATTCTTATTAAAAGATGAAATGGCAGAGGGAAATAAATGATACATTTATATATCAATCGTCCTATAAGTGTGTTGCTCACTAAATTGTACCACTTATTTTTTTTAATTCCATCGGGAGCAAACAAATATAAGGCGGTTACTTGTTCCGGCAGATATTGCAATATACTTAAAGCTATTTTGCCGCCAAGACTGTAACCTAAAAGGGCATATTTTTCAATATTTTTTTCTTTTGCAAAAGCCTGAAATATATCGTTTAATTCGTGAGATTTAATTTGATGTTTAGTAATTCTGTTTTCTGGATATTCACTTTTTCCATGATGAAAGTGTGAGAAGGCTATGATGCGATATTTTTCTCCAAATGTATCTTCTAGCATGTAAAAATCGTCTGGCTGGCGGCCAAAACCCGGAAAAGCGAAGAGAACTTCTTTGCCTTTACCAAATTCGATGTAATGGATTATAAACTGTTGATGTGTAAAATATCCTTCCAAACTTTCAGATACTTTAATCTCTTAAATCAATTACTTCAAATTTAGGATATTGAGCGGCATTATAGGTAAAAATTTTATCTTCAACCGGAGCGTTGGGAGTAAATGTTTTTACTTGATAGGTGTAGTTATTTCCATCTTTTGAGAAAACAAGTATTTTATTTACCTGTTTTGCAGCTTTATCTATATATAATTTAACGGTATGATACTGTTTGCCTTTAGGTTCTGTAGGGAATAAAGAGATTATTTGAAATGTTTTTCCTCCTTCTGTTTTTTCACCATCAAATTTATGTTTAAATCCTTTTTCGTACATGGTGAAAATATTTGCCGGATTTATATTGTCGGTAGCATTAGCATCAGGCATATTATTTATTTGAATTTCTTTTGCTTCTTTAATAATTGTATAAACAGCCTTGCCATCGCAAATTACTTCTTGTTTAGCAATTTCGAGTTTGTATTTATTGCCTTTTATGGTTATAGTGCCTTCTTGTGTTTCTTTTATTTTTTGATCTTTATTTTCTAAAGTATAACTAAAAGTTGCTTTTATAGAAGTGTATGCTTTAGTTTTAGCGCTTAATTCATCTAAAATAGCTTTTGCTTTTGCATCCTGTGCATTAGCTCCAATAGCTGAAAGAATCAATATAAGGCTTAGTGTAATGTTCTTAGTAAATTTCATAATAAAAGGGTTTTAATCTTATTGATTCAAGTTGTTCAAAAACTGTTCCAAACTATTTAAATCGGTTATGAGTACTTGTCGAGCTTTGCTTCCTTCAAAAGGCCCTATAATTCCTGCAGCCTCTAATTGGTCTATTAATCTGCCTGCACGGTTGTATCCTAATTTTAATTTACGTTGTAACAACGATGCAGAGCCTTGTTGGTGCTGTACAATAATTCTTGCTGCTTCATCAAATAAGGCATCTCTGTCTGATGAGTCAAATTCTAATTTTCCGCCTTCTTCTTCACCAACAAATTCCGGTAATAATAATGCACTTTGATAACCTCTTTGAGAGCCGATAAATTCGGTTATACGTTCAACTTCGGGGGTATCTACAAATCCGCATTGAATACGGGTTAATTCATTGCCTGTTGAATATAACATGTCTCCACGACCTATTAATTGTTCGGCTCCTCCTGTATCTAATATGGTTCTTGAATCAATTTTAGAGGTTACTCTAAAGGCAATACGCGCAGGGAAGTTTGCTTTTATAATACCTGTAATTACATTAACAGACGGGCGTTGTGTGGCAATTATTAAGTGAATACCTACAGCACGTGCCAATTGAGCAATTCGGGCAATAGGTGTTTCTACTTCTTTTCCTGCAGTCATTATTAAATCAGCAAATTCATCAATCACTACAATTATGTATGGTAAGTAGCGATGTCCATTATTAGGATTTAACTGCCGATTTATGAATTTGGTATTGTATTCTTTAATATTTCTGGCAACTCCTTTAAGTAATTCGTAGCGATTATCCATTTCTATACACAAGGAGTTGAGTGTGTAAATTACTTTTTTGTTATCGGTAATTATGGGTTCTTCGGAATCAGGTAATTTGGCTAAGAAATGACGTTCGATTTTGGCATATACTGATAGTTCTACTTTTTTAGGGTCAACCAATACAAATTTTATTTGCGATGGATGTTTTTTGTAAAGTAGCGAAACTAATATAGCATTTAACCCAACCGATTTACCTTGTCCGGTAGCACCTGCCATTAACAGGTGAGGCATTTTGGCAAGGTCGGCAATAAATACTTCGCCTGAAATAGTTTTACCAAGTGCAACCGGTAAATCCATATCGGTATTCTGAAATTTTTCAGAAGCAATAAGCGAGCGCATAGCAACTATTTCCGCCTTTTTATTAGGTACTTCAATACCAATAGTTCCTTTTCCCGGAATTGGTGCGATAATACGAATTCCTAATGCAGCAAGGCTTAAGGCTATATCATCTTCCAAGTTTTTAATTTTTGAAATACGAACACCTGCTTCGGGCACTATTTCATATAGTGTAACTGTTGGACCTATGGTTGCTTTAATTCGTTCAATACCTATGTTATAATTTTTAAGTGTTTCAATAATTCTGTTTTTATTAGCTTCGAGCTCTTCTTTACTTACTTCAATTCCGCCAGTAGCATGTTTTTCCAATAAATCGATTGATGGTGTTTGATAGGATGATAAATCTAATGTTGGGTCATATTCTCCTAATTCATTGCTTAATTGTTCTATTTCTTCGGCCGTAAGCTCATTGTTTTCTTCTGCTATTTTTTCTATTTCAAATGTTAGTGTTGTATTAGTTGATACAACTTCACTTTTTAATGTTTCTTCTTTGTTTTCTTCTTTGGTATTATTATGAAAATTATCTTCTTCAAAAATTATTTGCTTTTTTTCTGACGCTGGTTGTTGTACTATTAATTCAACTTCTTTGGTATTATCTATAACAGGTTCTGCTTCTTTTTTTAATAAAATAATTTCTTCTTCTGCTGTTTTTTTCAAACTATTAACGGGTAAAGTGGTATCTGATTTTTCCTCTTGGGTATTTTCTTTTGAAATTTTTTCTTTTTGAGGTAATTTGAACGAAAAATTAAACAAAATTATACCATAGCTTAATACAAGGAATAAAAGGGTAAGGCCGGTTCCAATATTACCCAACATGCTTTTTAGCCATAAGTTTATAAAATAACCAAAAGCACCTGCAAATAGCTGATTGTTGTTAAAAAAGATAAAACCTAATACTGCTGATAATAACATGGCGCTAATAATACCATGCTTCCACGATTTTTTTACCGGAATTAATGATATACCAAAAAGAATTTTAAATCCGGTAATAAAAAACAAAAAAGGAAACACAAAGGCTGCAAGCCCAAACCAATTATAAATAAAACGATGAGCTATTAAAGCTCCTGCTTTACCTAGCCAGTTTTCAACAAGTAGATGGGTATCGAATACTAAACTCCAAAACGAACCAAGTAGTTTATCTTGATCGTATTTCCATGTAAATAAATAAGATGAAAAAGCAAATAAGCAAAATATGCTAAATAGGAGTAGAAATAATCCAGTAATTTTTAAAAAGCGCTCATTTTTTAAAATGCCGCCAATCCCCGAAAAAGGGTTTTTAAATTCCCTCGATTTTTTTTCGGGTTGTGTTTCTGTGGTAGTTTTAAATTTGTTGCTCTTAACGGCCATTAAAATGTAAATAAAGCTATAAACGAGCAAATTTAATTATTCGTAGCGCTCAAAAAATTTTGGGCTTATATCTTCATTAACTATTCAATGTTAATAAGTGAATGTAATTTTTAATTGATTGAAAAGTAATAGCTAATAGTTTTTTTCTGATACCGGCTTGCCGTTTTCGTATGCAACCTCTTTAATTAATTTGCCGTTTTCATCAAATTCTTTCCATATTTCTGCTTTATAGTAATCTCCTGCCGAACGACTGTAATACACAGCTCCTTGTTCTTTTACATTGCCGTTTTCGTGATATTCGATTTTAGTATAAACAAGTTTTTTAGGGTCTTTTAATTCTAAAATTGATTCGGGTTTTCCGTTTTCAAAATAATTTTGAGTGCGAATATAATATTCGCCTTTTTTATCATATTCTTCTAAATATTCTAATTGACCGTTTTCATAAAATTCTTCGTATTTTAAAATAAATGTTTCGGCACATAAACTTTTTGATTTTATTTTTCCGCTTTTATAAAAAGTAGTCAGTTCGCCATTGCTTAATCCGGCACTTTTAAATTCGCGCTCTAATATTCCGTCAGGATAAAAATTTTTATAAACTTTTAATTGTCCTTCTACATAATATCCTTTATGTAATAATTTCCCGTTATCGTAATAATCTTCAATCCAGCCTTGTGCTGCATAACCTCCATTATTTCTTACTTCGCTGCCTCCGGTTTTTGGATTGTATTTTTCAAATAGCATTATGCCATAGTCTGGATCAATGATGGTTGTATCGTAAGTTTTTTTTTCGTTTTGTTTTGCAAATACATTTTTATATTGGGCAAAGCCATTGTTTGTAGCTATAATAATTATCAAAATAATTATAAAACTAAATTTTTTCATTTATTAATTTAATTTACTTTTTCTTCTATCTTTAAAAAACGAAAATAAATATTAAGTTTTTAAAAATACAATGATGTATGACAATTTTTACTATTTCAACAGATATTTCATCAGCTCAAACCTTACCGAATTATTTTTATACAGATCAAGAAATTTTTAATCAACTAAAAGATAAGGTTTTTGCTAAATCATGGCAATTAGTTGGAGATGATGAAATTGTAAAAACTGAAAATACAGTTTATCCCTTTGTTTTTGTAGAACATTTTTTGGAAGAACCGCTTGTACTTGCTAAAAATGA
>CALKJP010000152.1 GCA_937995645.1 uncultured Bacteroidia bacterium | reverse complement strand
ACCGCCCTCACCCAAAATGCCTACGCTTCGTTTCGGCAATTTCGTATAGCCTGTGTGGATAAAAACTTACGTCATCACGGACTTTTGCAAGCCTATTCCCGTACCAACCGGATATTAAACAGCGTAAAGACACACGGCAATATCGTTTGCTTTCGTAATCTGGAAAAAGCTACCAACGAAGCCATTGCCCTCTTTGGAAACAAGGAAGCAAGAGGAATTGTGCTATTGCGCTCGTATCAAGATTATTACAATGGCTATCACAATGGAGAAAAATACGTACCGGGATACAGAGAGATAGTTGATAACTTATTAGAGAATTTTCCCGTTGATCAACCCTTTAAAAGTGAGAAAGATAAAAAAGAATTTATCAAATTATATGGTGAGATTTTGCGAATGCAGAATATCCTATCAGCATTTGACGAATTTCAGGGCGACCAAATTATTTTAAGCGAGAGACAGATTCAGGATTATCATAGTATGTACATTGACCTTTACAACGAATTTCGTAGAACAAAGCAAGCAGAAACAGAAATTATTAACGATGACCTTGTTTTTGAAATAGAGCTCATCAAACAGGTAGAAATCAATATCGATTACATCCTGGACCTTATACAGAAATATAAAAACGAACATATAAGGGATACTGAAATTATCACTAAAATTAACAAAGTCATTAACGCAACTGTTAAACTACGGGACAAAAAAGAACTTATTAACGAATTTATTGCATCATTTGACGCCAGTGCAATAATAGAAGAAAAATGGCCAGCATTTGTACATGAAAAAATGAAAAAAGAACTGGATAAAATCATTGAAGAAGAAAAGTTAAACCCACAACAAACTTATAAATTTATAGAAAAATCTTTTAATAATGGTTTTATAACAGATATAGGTGAAGAATTTGCCAAAATTTTACCCCCTATATCACGATTTTCGCAAGGCGGCAGCGAGAGAACACAAACACGAAATAAAGTATTGAACAAATTACAAAAATTTTTTAGTAAATTCTTCGACATAATAAATATAAAAAAATTAATACAAAATAATTAACTTAAAGAAACTATTTTTATAACTCTTTTGTTTAATATTGATTAAAAAAGGCTCCTTACGGAGCCTCCTTGCTTACTTTAACAAATACCTTTCTCAATTATTATCAAGGCAAAGCATAAGCTCTATAAGTGACAATCTGAGTATATGTACCTCCTGGTGTAGCAGAATCTATAGAAGCTTTATGAGTAACAGTTGTCCAATTAGCAGGTACCGAGTCATCAACAAAAGTTGTTCTATCAAAAAGATCCTGCTCGGTAGCTGTAATTGGATTATCACCTGAGTGAAAAGGTGCAATCAAAGTCCAACCAGCTCCTGCAGTTAAAGCAACACCATGCTCTCTTGATCCTGCAGTAACAGAACCATCTAAAACATTATTTATATTTTGTGAACCTGTAGTTAGCTGTGTAGGAGCTAAAGCTCTAACTCTCATTCCCCCAGCGTTGTTTGTACCTGCAGCAATTCTATATGAGCATGTGTTTACTGCAGCTGTGTTCAAAGTACCTAAATTACAAGAATTTACATTAGCAGTAGTTGTTGGATGTTTAATACTCAATGTCATTGTCAATGGAACAGAAGCAGTAACTTGAACATCATTAGTGTTTGCAGAAGCAGCAGGTATACCTACATATATCAATGCTGCAGAAATATCGTTATCATTCGTATCATATATTGATATCGAATAATTTCCATTAGCTGACGGTGTAGTTGCATTGAAGCAAATCTCTACGCCAGTAGAAGTTGCTAATGTTGTCGCAGCTGTAAAGGTATATGTAAATGTTGTACCTGAAACTGTCAATGCACCATCATTTGTAGTGTCTCCATCAGCATCAACTGTAGAAGTAGTACACAATGCAGCTGAAGTAAAAACGTTAGGTAAAGAAATCGTTATCGTGTCACCAGCAGCAAATTGTGTCGCAGATGCTACATATGAAATATAAAAATTAGTCGGAGTTGATGCAGCTACTTCTGGTGCGTCAGCAATTATCGAAGGAGCAGTAGCTGGTTGGGCAGTCAAATCTATATATGCAGTCACTGCAGCTGCTTTTACTGGTCTATACAACCCAGAAAAGGGAATCAACAGCAACAAAAGTGTTGCAAAAAAAGCAATGTGTCTTACAAACATAAATAACTAAACTAACAAATAAAAATTTAAACCAGTGTAAAATATTTTTACAATATACAGTTAATCAATTTTTAAAACTCATGTCAATAATTTTTTTATTTTTTAAAAAAGTTATATTTAAATTTGATCGTATATATGAGTACAGATATAAATTATAAATACTTGCAATGAAAAAATTATTAAACAACTTAGACAAGTTTAATCTTATTACTGTAAATTCTCTACTAAATCACGTAAATAATGCGGTAGGTTTGTAATTTCTGACGGCAATAATTTTTTTACTAATTTAATAACATCTAATCCATTAGCTACTAAATTTTTATTTTCTAATAGTCTAATGAAATGACTCTTTCCATACAGCCAAAAATCTTTTTCTATATTATCTAATTCCTCAATTGATATAGTTTGAAAATTATTATTTATATTGTTTCTTACATAATTTTGGATTGAATTAATCTCGCTAGCTAAACTCATATTGCTGTTGTCAATAACAATTTCATATTTTCCCCTCACAAAAGCTAAATCCAAAAAATCAAAACCATAAAGTGTTTGATATTCTCTTTGAAGTTTCTGATCAATTTCAAGTATTTCTTCTTTTTTTGCCTCTCTGTCGTCATTTGTGAATCTAGATACTCTAGATTCTATATCTGCATAGAGAAAAACTCTTACTAAATTAGGTTTTTTGTTACAAAAAAAACCAGCTAAATCACTATCTACGCATATGTTTGTAAACATTAAGTTTGTATCGCTGTTTAATATTTGTTGAATAAATTTATCATATATCGGCCCCCAATAAGGCTGAATCTCTTTTTCGATAAGTAAAGTTTCTTCATTATTAGTTTTAGCACCAAGTTTTGATGCAAAGTATCTGAAACTTGCTGATCCCTTGACTAACCTGAGATTAAAAACATATGAAGCCAAAATAGCAAGTGTAGAAGATCCGCACCCTGGTAGACCCGAGATAACTAACTTCATTTTATTTTGTTGTAAAAAAAACTACTAAAATAGTAACATAAAACTTTGATATAATTTATCAAATCTGTAAATTTAGATGAGACAGTCACAACTATTTAGTAAAACTCAAAAATCTCACAAAGAATTTGATTCAAAAAACGCCACTTTGTTAACTAAAGCAGGTTTCATCGAAATGCAGTTTGCAGGTGTATATAATTATTTACCACTAGGATTAAGAGTGCTAAATAAAATTAGCAACATTGTGCGGGAAGAAATGGATAAAATTTCTGTAGAGATTTTAATGCCCTCTTTAGCTTTACAAGAATTATGGCAAAAAACGAATAGACTTGATACAGTCGATGTATTATTAAAAACCACTGGAGCAAATAAACTCTCACAACAAAAAAAC
>CALKJP010000151.1 GCA_937995645.1 uncultured Bacteroidia bacterium | reverse complement strand
AAAAATTCATGTTGATATCGGTATTAATTTTTTAATTTGCAAGATAATTTACATCTTTTATAAAATCAGAACGATGTGAATTAAATGCTGAAGCAAATTGTAAAATTGAATTTAAACATTCTGTTGGAGGTTCTTTTTCTTCCTTAATCTGATTTAAACGTTCAAGCTCTAATTCAAATTCTAATTCTTCTAATGCAATAAATTCAATTTGTGTTTTAAGCGTGTAATTATTTACCATAGGCAGATTTTAATATTTATTATTTAAACTAAAACGCTATTGTTATGTAAATTATTGTGTTATCTAATAATTTTCAACAACTACTTTTAAAAATCAAAAGCAGGAATTTTATTATCTTCTTTTTCCCCTGATTTTATTTACTTTTTTATTTGATTTTTAAAAGTAAGCCCTCCATTTCTGAACGCAAATTAAATTTCAATGAAAGCAATTCTTCCTTTAATCCATCTTTTTCCGAATTTTCAATAAATTTCATCCAATGAATGTAATTGAACAGGTGTAATCTGCAGAAAAAAAAATAGTTTTGGCACCAGTTCCTGTTGGTTAACTGATATGCGAACTTTTATGCCTCCTTTTCTTTTTCCGTTGGCAGGTTTCCAACCAACACATTGCAAAATGTCTTTAAACAAACCCATTGTAGCCAGATCAACAATTTCTACGCAATTCTCCCAATCATATTGCTTTCGGCTTTCAGAGATTAATGCGCTTATAGCTTTTATAGAGTATTAAAAATATCTAAATGAGAAAATCAATGGTACATTCATGGATTTTATGGATGTGCTAAATATAATACAGTAATTTAAGTATTAGTTTTTAATTAATCGGGTATTTATATTTTCGTTGTTAGTAGTTATTATTTTCAAAATATACATTCCGTTAGGTAAATTTGAAATATTTATAATAGGATTGTTGTAGCTGTTTATTAATTGCCCCGACACAGAAAACAACTCTGCATATAAAAACCCTTTTGTAAAAACATAAACATTTTCATTAGCCGGATTGGGATATACTTTTAATTCAGGTTGTTGGTAAATATAATTGGCAAAAGTAGTGTTTTGAAACTCAATGGCTCCAATATCTATTGTTGCATTACTAATTCTTTGGTTGCCTAGTATATCTAAAGTAGGTAAAAACAATCCGCTAGTGTCTGTTGCTCCGGCATCTATACAAGGAGAATTATTTTGCAGGCTATAGTTGTTGGATGATGCGTTTATAAACAAAGCATTTGAATTTAAAATATTACCTCCCATATCATTAACATTTGCAGGAAAAGTTGCGGCATTAGTTAAGCTGTTACGCATTTCAATAGTTGCGCTTCCGGGACTGCTGGTGGCAAAGTTTATATTGTTATTCTGTACAATAGTATTATAAATGTAAGTGTTGGCGCCATTTTCTACCCGTATGCCTTGCGAGTTGTTATAAATAGTGTTGTTTATAATCCTATTATTACCTGATGAATTAGTAAATATCCCAAAATCGTCATTATTATATATTAAATTTCCAATTAAATAGGTGCTTGAATTAGACGAGCGTATAGCCGCGGGCTGTCCGGTTGCACTTAATGAATTACTATAAAAAATGCTGTTTATACACTTTACATCTGTTGATTGTTCTATTACCAAGCCGTTGGTTCCGTTATTATGAAATTGATTATTTGAAAAAATAAAATGGTTGTTTACTTCAGTAATATACATACCGTTAATCTGGTTGTTTTTAAAAATACAGTTTTGAATATTTACACCGGTTCTGTATAAACTTAATCCCCCGCTAAACGCTACAGTACCTGTAATTCCGGGTACATTTCGTGTTTCTTTAGAATATTCGAATATACAATGGCTAAAAGAAGACGCAATACTTGCATTTTCATCAATTAAAACTGTGCCCCAATACCCTGACGAACCATCACGCGTAAACAAAATCGGATTAGTAGATGTTCCGTTTGCAATAATTTCGCCTTGTACTCTTATTACACCCACGTTTCCGGCACTAAAATCAAACCATGATGTAGTGGGCGATGAACTAGAAGTAAACCTTACCTCTACTCCTGCTTCTATAGTAAGGGTTTGTGCATTGGGCACAATGGCTCGCCCTTGAACAATATAAGGCGAATTTGCCAATGTCCAATTACCGCTGATGTTGGTATTATCAGGTATAATGGTTTGACCTTGTGCTGATATTATAACGCACCATAAGCAAAATTGTATAAATCTTTTCATAGGGTAAGTTTTTTAAATTAAATATCTATAAAATTTTTCAATTACACACAGACGAATGAAAAAATTTTTTTTATAATAGAAGTATTTAAGTATTTAGAGCATAAAGACATTTCTAACACCATTGCAGCCCGATTGTATGTACCCATACAACAAGCCATTGCATCTGAAAAGAAGTGGTTAAAAATAAGCGATATTATAGAGATAGCAGAAACCATGTATCAGAGCCCATTCTGGGATTGTCCAAGACGAATGATTATGGTACGTCAGCATATACCCACACGCCCCAAAGCCACAGGGCGCATGTTAAAGTTGTTCGAAGAGGAAGGTATTTATCAAAACTATCGTTACACTTGCTTTATTACTAACTTGGATTTGCCGGCCAAAATTGTATGGGAAACCTATGTCTTAGAGCCGATTCAGAAAACCGCATCAAAGAACTTAAGTATGATTTTGATGTAGATAGTTTTAATCTACAAAACTTTTTTGCCACAGAAGCCGCCCTTTGTGTTGTTATAATGGCATATAACATAGTGAGTTTATTCAGGCATTTGTTTTAAATACGAAGGTGCATGAACGAATGAAAACCTTACGCTAAAAGGTCTTTGCAATTGGCGGATACCTTATTAAAAACGGCAATCAACGAATACTAAAATTATCACTTACCATGAAACGTAGAGAGTGGTTTACTGGTCTTTGTATGAATACCAACAAAATTAAAACTCCACCTATTTTTATGTTCTAATGACAATTTTGGGATTATACAAAAAAAGCCCAGAATTAATTCTGGGCTTTTTTTGTATAATAT
>CALKJP010000150.1 GCA_937995645.1 uncultured Bacteroidia bacterium | reverse complement strand
GAAAATTGCTATACCAATGGAACGATATATAATCCACTAAATCGCGATGTAACATTAACGGTGATATCCGATAAGGGATGCAGCACAACATTAATCAAGCCGAATTACATTACAGTATATCCTTTGCCGGTAGCCGATTTTTTAACTTTACCGGGTGAGACAGATATAACCAAACCGATAATTTATTTTGAAAATCAAAGCTTGGGTTCAAATGCATGGTTGTGGAATTTTGGAGAACAAAATAATCTGGGAGATACCATAGCACAAAATCCATATCATACTTATCAAGATACAGGTATATATAAAGTAATATTAATATCAGCAAATCAATGGGGCTGTAAAGATACCAGTGATAAAAGAATTTATATAAAACCCAACTGGGCTTTTTACATACCAAACACATTTACTCCCAACGGAGATGCCTATAATGAATTGTTTTTAGGCAAAGGTTTTGGAATAAAAGAGTATAAATTTCAAATTTTTGATCGTTGGGGGGAGCTGATATTTGAAACTGAAAGTTTAAATGAAGGTTGGGACGGTACATTTAGAGGAGTAAATTGTAAACAAGATGTTTATGTTTATCAGGTATTCATTACAGATATTAATAATAAAAAACATCAATACAGAGGGCATGTAAACTTAATCAGATAATTTCCTCTTTAATAATCTTATATTTTATCATTTATAAACTATCTTAGGTCTAAATGGCAACCATTTAGACCTTTGTTCGTTATTAATATGTTAAATATAATTGGTAAATTTGTTACTTACATATAAAGTATTGAAATGGTGAATATTAATAGAATTCTAGTTTTTTTGTTTTTAGTATTTGGATTTAATTCAATTCATGCTCAAAATACGTGTCCAAACTCGGATTTTTCTCAAGGGAATTTTAACAATTGGCAAGGTTTTACCGGTAATTATAATAATCCTGCTCAAACACCCGGTATAGTACCGGGAAGGCACACCATTATGAATGCTCCCGCAATTGATCCTAATACTTGTGGTGGCTTAAATGTTTTACCTCCGGGATCTAGTTTTTCTGCTCGACTTGGTAATCAAGGTACAGGAGCGCAAGGAGAACAATTACGTTATACATTATCGGTTACTAATCAAAATGCGCTTTTTGTATATAAATATGCAGTTGTTTTAGAAAATCCATCGGGACATACACCATCGGAACAACCAGAATTCAGAATGAGAATTTTAAATCAGTCAGGGCAGCCAATAGGAGGTAATTGTGGACAATATACAGTTTACGGTGGGCAGCCGGGACAAAATTTTCAAACTTGTGGTGGTGTAACTTGGTTGCCATGGACAATTGTTTCTGTGAATCTTACACCCTATATTGGTCAAAATGTAACGATAGAATTTACTACTAAAGATTGTAGTTTAAGTGGACACTTTGGTTATGCATATGTTTCAGCAGAATGTATGCCTTTATTAATTGATATAGAATATTGTCCCGGAGATAATTCCGTAGTTTTAACAGCCCCTCCCGGTTTTCAATCCTATCAATGGAATCCCGGTGGAGCAACTACACAATCTATTACAATTAATAATCCGGTAATTGGTTCAACATATTCGTGTACATTAACTTCATTTAGCAATCAAGGTTCTTGTCAGGTTACTTTAAGTGTTCAAATTGTTCCAACTATTGTAACTGCGGGATTTTCATTTTCACCTGCTTGTCAGGGTATTCCAATTCAATTTACTGATGCATCTACTGTTGCTAATGGTTCATTAGGTTCATGGCTTTGGGATTTTGGTGATGGAAATACATCAACCGCACAAAATCCAACACATACCTATGCCAATGCCGGCACCTTTAATGTTACTTTAATTGCATTTTCAACCGCACAATGTAGCGATACTATAACACAACAAATAAACATTTTCCCTATTCCTGATGCGCAGTTTACTTATACTCCGGCATGTCCTGGTGATGCTGTTCAATTTACTAATAACTCAACAGGTACAACAACTTTAACCTATGATTGGAACTTTGGAGATCCTGCTTCAGGAGGAAATAATACTTCAACAGCTACGAATCCAAGTCATGTATTTAATAATGCAGGCACTTATAACGTAACTTTGATTGCAACAAATACCAATGGCTGTAAAGATACAATTGTGCAGCCCGTTGTTGTCAATTCTGGAGCTACTCCAAACTTTACATTTGTAAGTCAGTGCCAAGGGACCCCAATTAACTTCACAAATACAAGTACTATTGCTCCTCCAATCACAATAACTAATTATTTGTGGAATTTCGGGAATGGAAATACAGCTACAACCCAAAATGCAAGTCATACGTTTAATACACCGGGTAATAACAATGTTACCTTAACGGTTACTACTTCTTTAGGATGTAGTGATTCAATTACAATTCCGGTAAGAGTATTTGCCAATCCGGTTGCTGATTTTACGCATCAGGATGTTTGTTTTGGGAATACAGTAAGTTTTACAAATACTTCTACAGTTGCTTCAACAGATACCATTACAAGTTATTTATGGGCTTTTGGAAATGGAAATACTTCAACTGCAACAAATCCAACACAAAATTATGCATCTCCCGGAACCTACAATGTAACACTTATTACTACGAGTACCGGAGGTTGTTCCCATGTTGTTACACATCAGGTAAATGTGTATGATTTACCGGTAGCAGATTTTATTTTTGATAATAAATGTGAAAATGTATTAGCAACATTTATTAATACTACTCAACAACCACAATCTGGAAATGTTACTTCGTGGTCGTGGAATTATGGCGATGGCTCTCCTTTAGATGTTACAAATTGGAACGGTTCGCATACATACACCACCACCGGAATCTATACCGTTACATTAATTACCAATAATACCATTGGTTGTTCTGATACAGTAAGTCATCAAATTTTAGTACATCCAACCCCGGTGGCAGATTTTAACTTTACTAATCAATGTTTGGTTGATGCGGTAACGTTTAATGATGCATCTACCGGAGGTATCGCCAGTCATAACTGGAATTTTGGAGACATGAATAATAGTACACAATCAAGCCCAACTCATACATATACAAATGCAGGCTTTTACACAGTTACATTATCAGTAACAAGCGATAGCGGATGTACACACACTACAACCAAACAAGTGCAGATATATCCAATGCCAAATGCTGATTTCACTGCTCCGAATGTTTGTCAATACGATACTACTAATTTTACTTCTTTAGCTACAGTTCAGCCACCAAGCAATATCGTAAACTGGATTTGGGATTTTGGAAATACAAGTGGAACATCTACACAAACTAATCCTGCCTATTATTATGGTAATCCGGGCACATATAATGTAACCTTAATTGTTAATACGAATAATAACTGTAAGGATACTGTTACCAAAGCGGTTGTTGTAAATCCAATGCCAAATGTAAATTTTGAAGCTGATATATTAAGTTCCTGCTCGCCATTGTGTGTTAATTTATCTGATTTATCTACGGTTATAAGTGGCTCAAATGAAACATATACTTGGAACTTGGGAGATGGCACATCGGCAAGTGGAACAGAAGTAAATCATTGTTATACCAACGATGGTGCAACAGAATCTGTTTATAGAACAATTACATTAACTGTTACAACAGATAGTGGATGTGTTGGAACTCATGTGAAAAATAATTATTTAACAATTTATCCAACACCAATAGCAGAATTTTCGTCATCGCCACAACCAACTACCATCAGAAACCCAATTATTTATTTTAATAATGAAACCATAGGTGGATATTCTTATGTTTGGAATTATGGTGATAATACTTCAGCATCATCTGAAACCAGCCCTACACATACCTATGTAATGGTGGGGCAGTACGAAGTTACTTTAATTTCTACCAATCAATGGGGATGTTCTGATACCATTGTTCATACCGTTTATATTGATGATGATTTTGCATTTTATATTCCTAATGCCTTTAGTCCAAATGGAGATGGTATAAATGATTTATTCTCCGGAAAAGGTTATGGAATTAAAGATTATGTGATGTATATATTTGACAGATGGGGAGAAAAAATATATGAAACAACAGATTTAAGCAAAGGCTGGGACGGAACATTTAAAGGAGAAGAAGCGCAGCAGGATGTTTATGTTTACAGAGTGGATATTGTAGATATACATGGCGAGAAACACAAATACAGAGGCCACTTTACACTGGTAAGATAACAATAAAAAAGGGCTGAATTATCAGCCTTTTTTTTAGAATAAACTTTTTACTTCTTTTTTTAAAATATCCAAGGCAAAATCAGATGGTATTTTTTCTAGCTGATTGCTTATATCAATTATCATTTTACTTAATTCGGCTCCATTAGCATCATCGCCAACTTTTGCAGCAGCAATATTTATTATTTTAATTGTTTCTTCTTTTGCTGCTTTTACAGCATCCCAAACAGGTTTCGACATATAAATTTGCTGTGCTACATTGTGTTCATATTCCGAGCGAATATTTTTTAATAGTTCAGCTTGCAATAATCGTGCGCTCATACCTTGCTTATATATGCGCATCAACATGGCATTGGGATGAATTCTTTCCAAAAAAATTGATATACGTTCATAAGCCTGCAAACGTAGAGGTAAAATATTTTTTTGATTGGTTGATTTAAACTCAATCATTTGTTTTCGGTATTCATTTTCTGTCATTTTTTTTAAAAAGAAAAATGCTGTTAAAAAAACAATTGCCGATGGCAATACAGCTATCAAAACGTTATATAGTGAATCCATAATTATAGATATGATAGTTACAAATTTACAAATTAAAAACTTTGATGTTTAATAAATAAAAAATCTCCGTATTTAAATACGGAGATTTTTTAGAGATAATAACAAATTAAGCATTAAGCATTAAGCATAATTGGCATTACCAGCATTAATACGTCTTCTTCTTTATTTTCGTTGTCTACCGGCAATAAAATTCCAGCTCGGTTAGGTGCTGACATTTCTAGGTTTACAAGTTCTGTATCTATGTTATTTAACATTTCGAGCAAGAATTTAGAATTAAAGCCAATTTCCATATCTTGTCCTTCAAATTGGCAGGGTAAACGCTCAATAGCTTCGTTTGAAAAATCTAAATCTTGCGCAGAAACTTGTAATTGATTTCCGGTAATTTTTAAACGAATTTGGTACGTGGTTTTATTTGAGAAAATAGAAACACGCTTAATTGAGTTTGCGAGAGCCAGACGGTCTATGGTAAGTTTATTAGGATTTTCTTTGGGAATTACCGCTTCGTAATTTGGATATTTTCCATCAATTAATCTACAAATTAATTGAATATTATTGTGAGCGAAAAAGGCGCTGGTTGGGTTGTATTCAATTTTTACATTTCCAACTTCTCCAGATAATAAATTGCGTAATAAATTTAAAGGTTTTTTGGGTAAAATAAATGAAGCATTGTTTGGTGCTTTAACATCTAATCTTCTGTAGCGAACAAGTTTGTGTGCATCGGTAGCAACAAAAATTACTCCGCTATCAGTTAATTGGCAAAATACACCAGACATAACCGGACGTAAATCATCATTTCCGGTTGCAAAAATAGTTTTGTTTATACCAGTAGCAAATGCAGAAGCATCCATTTCGAAAGTGCTTGGGGATTCTACTGTTGGTATTTTGGGATATTCATCAGCATTATGTCCTGTTAGTTTATATTTACCGTAATCCGATGCTATTTCAATTCCAAAGTTTTTTTCGTCAATTGTAAAAGTTAATGGTTGATCGGAAAATGTTTTCAATGTGTCCATTAATAACTTAGCCGGAACAGCAATTTTGCCACTGTCTTTTGATTCAACTTCCATGTAGGTTATCATGGTTGTTTCTAAATCTGATGCACATACAGTAAGTTTACCCGGAGTAACATCAAATAAAAAATTATCTAAAATGGGTAAGGTATTACTGGAGTTTAACACACCATTTATTAGCGATAGATGTTTTAATAAAGTAGTACTCGAAACAATAAATTTCATGTTTGTAATTTTTTTTAGCAAACAAATTTAGTTGTTTAAACCGATTAGGGTTTAAAATAAGAATTAACATTATTGCATAGTTTTTAACAGGTTGTTAATTATTTAAAGCGGGTGAATTACAGTTTTTTTTCTAAAAAATTACGATAAAACCATTTAAAAGCCTCCATTATAGGCAGTAATAGCAATGCTAACGCAAAAAGCCAAAGCCATTCATTTAAACTAACCATATCGCCTTCGAGCACCTTTTGCATAAATGGTACATTCACGGCTATTATATGAATGGTTTGGGCTGAAAATACAGCATACAATAAGAATTTATTACGATTTAGCGATAGTTTAAATACGGAGTTTAATTCAGAACGACAATTAAATACATGCACATTTTCGACCAAAACCATAAACATGAAAACCAGTGTTCGCGCATGTGTTTCATCAATTCCGGAATTTAAAAGGATATACCAAATTGAAAATGCGATAATTCCTATGGAAGCTCCGGAGCATACAATTTGCGAAAGCATTAATCGATTAAATATCCCTTCTTTGGGATTTCGTGGAGGTTTTAGCATGGTTTCGGGTTCTCCACCTTCCATAGCCAGTGCTACATGCTGAATACCATTAGTAACCAGATTTAACCATAAAAGTTGGATGGCGGTTAATGGAATGGGTAGTCCTGAGCCAACAGCGAAGAAGAATAAGAAAATTTCAGCTGCACCTGTTGATACTAACAAGTAAACAACTTTTCGAATGTTGTCATAAGCAAATCGGCCTTCTTCGATTCCTGCTTCTATGGATTGAAAATTATCATCTGTAATAATTAATGAGGCTGTTTCTTTTGCCATATCTGTACCTGAACCCATTGCAATTCCTATGTTTGCCATTTTTAAGGCAGGCACATCATTTACACCATCTCCTGTAACAGCTACAAAGTGACCAATTTTAGATAAGCCCGATACAATTTGCATTTTTTGCAATGGAGATACACGTGCAAATACGCGAATGCTTTTAATTTTTTCTAAAAATGCAGGATTTTCATCAGATCCAAGTTTTTCTAATTCTAATCCGGATAATACTTGTGAGGCGTCTTTAGTTATTCCTAAGTTCTTAGCAATGGCAAATGCAGTAAGCGGATGATCGCCTGTAACCATTGCTACATTTACTCCTGCATTGTGGCAAAGTTTTACTGCTTCAATAGCTTCGGGTCTTAATGGGTCAATAAAACATGCAAAACCGAGTAGGGTTAAATCTGTTAAATTTTCTTCTGTTAAAGCTGAATTGTTTTCAGATGATTTTGCAGCTAATGCCAGAACACGATATCCTTTAGCAGTTAAATCATTGGCGGTTTTTTCTGCTTGTTCTGCGTTAATTTTACCGATTCCCTTTTCAGTGTACATGTGGCTGCATTTTGCAATTATAACTTCTGATGCGCCTTTGGCAGCAGTTATTATTTCTCCGTCAGGTTTTTTATAAATAACTGCAGAATATTTTCTTTCTGATTCGAAGGGTAATTGATGGATTATATGAAACTTTTTTTTGTATTCACTGTTTTTTCGTGCTTTGTAGGCTAACGCAATTAATGCTACATCCATAGCATCTCCGCTATGTAGCCAAATTCCATCTTTTTCATGCAAATCGGCTTCGTTGCACAATAGGGCTACATCGGTAAAAATTTCAGGTAAAACAGCTTGATTATTTTTTTCATCTGCTTCAATTTTTCCTTTATCATTATAGCCTTCACCACTTACATGAAAGCCGGTACCATCAGCCAGCGAAATATTTTTTACTGTTTGCATATTTACAGTTAGGGTTCCGGTTTTATCGCTGGCAATAAATGTACAACTGCCTAAGCCTTCTACAGCCGTAAGTTTACGAACAATTACATTTCGTTTTATCATTCTTCCGGTAGCAATAGTAAGTGCTATGGTAACAGCCAGAGGTAAACCTTCCGGAATAGCTGAAACAGCTAAAGCTACTCCTAAGAAAAATAATTCATGATAAGGAATGCCTTTCATTATGCCAATAATCCATAAGATAAAAATTGCACCCATTACAAACCATGAAACATGTTTGGCAAATTTTTCCAATCGAATTACCAGTGGCGGTTTTAGTGAATCAGAAATGCTTACGGCATGAGCTATGTTTCCAACTTCGGTGTGTTTTCCTGTTTGAACAACAATTCCAATGCCTCTGCCGGATGTTACGGTAGAACCTGCAAAAGCCATATTTCTTCTGTCAGCCAGCACTGTGTTTTCATCTTCCAGTTCAATAAATTTTTCAATTGCAACTGATTCTCCAGTTAGTAAGGATTCGTCAATATGTAATTGATTGCAATGTAATAAACGTAAATCGGCAGGAACACGATTGCCTGACTCGAGCAACACAATATCTCCCGGTACTAACTGTTCGGCATCTATTGTTTGTGTTTTTCCGTTTCGTTTTACCGAAACCATTATTTTTAACATCTTGTGAAGAGCGGCAGCTGATTTTTCTGCTTTGTTTTCATGTAAGGTGCCAATAGTGGCATTGATTAATAATACGATTACTATAAAAAAAGCATCGGTATATTCTTTTAAAACTAATGAAACGATTGTGGCTGCTCCAAGAATGTATATCAGCGGATTTTTAAATTGTGCTAAAAATATTTGTAATAAACCGGGAGGCTCTTTTCCAGGCATTCGGTTAAATCCGCATTGTTCCTGACGTTTGGCAACCTCCAGCTCGTTAAGACCTTGCGGAGATGACTGCAGAATATCAAAAATCTCTTGCTCTGTTTTTGAATGCCACTGATGTTTTTTGTTAATTATCATTATTTTTGCTTAATCAGCTGTTGAAATGCGATAAATTCTTTTATGTTTTCTATATCTACTATACCAACTATTTTTCCATTATCTTCAACAGGAACAATACTAAATTGATGTTTAACCATTGTTTCCATTAGTTTTTCTACCGGCAAATCTAATGTTGCTGTAAATGTAATGGGAGATGCATATTGGCGTATATTTATTTCCTGACCTTGTTGCGATAATGCTTTTATAATGTCTGTTTTTGTCAATACGTATTTAATCTTATTTTCTTCTTCCACTAAAAAGCGAGTGTCCTGACTATTTAATAAGGCTTTTACAGCTGATGAAACCGGAGCATCTGCGTTTAATACGGTAAAATTTTTCATCAGTACATCGGCTGTAAAATATCCTTTTAATGCGCTTTGCGATTTTACAGCTTCATATTCTCCCTTGGCTCCTAAATAAATAAACAAGGCAATAAATACCAGCATAGGATTATTAAAAATACCTATTAAAACAAATAATACAGCAAAAAATGATGTAACCTTTCCGGCTAATTCGGTTGCGCTAACTCTGTCCATTCTTATTGCAAATACAGCTCGCAAAACTCTTCCGCCATCCATTGGAAAAGCAGGTGTAAGATTAAATAATCCAAGAAAAATATTGGCAACCATAAGATATATTAAAAAGTTATCGTAATTAATGGATGTAGAGATAAATTTTTCCGGTACCAGTTCGCCCCGATAAAATAAATACATAAATAAAAGGGTACTAATAATCATATTTACAAATGGTCCGGCAAGTGCAACAAAAATTTCCTTTTTAGGTTCTTCCGGAATTTTTTCTAAACTGGCAACTCCGCCAATAGGAAGTAATACAATGCTTTTAGTTACTATTCCAAAACGTTTTGCAGCGAGTGCATGACCTAATTCATGTAAAAATACGCAAGCAAAAATACTTATGATAAATAGCCCTGACCAAAGTGCAACATCAAGCGGTTGTCCTTTATATAGATTCATTCCAACAATCCATATTATTAGTATAAAAAATGTCCAATGTAGTGCTATTGGTATACCTGCTATCTTGCCAAGTTTAACGGAGTTTTTAAATAGATTTATCATGCTTGTTTTTTTTTTAAAATGTGAAGATATGTGTTTAATATAGGTGATTAAAATCAGTTTTTAAATTGATAATAATCATTTATAAAGCCCCAATATTAATGTTTCTTTGTAAAGTTAAACATCATCATTTAATAATTAAAATTGAAATATAATTAAAATGAAAATTTTAATTGCATCATTATTTTTTGTTGCCAGTTTGTTTGCATGGTCGGGTATTTTAACTACTTCGCAAACATCATTTATTAAAACAAGTTTAGTAATAATTAAAATTGATAAACCTAATGCTTCTAAAGTTAGCAGAGCAGTTGCAATCTCTGCCAAACATCAGGGAATGACTCATGAATATAATTGCTCTGCATCAGGTATAGTGGTTTTTCGCTATAATCATAATTTAAATGAAAGAGCCGATGTGATTCAGTTTTTTCAAAAAACGCTTTTAAAAGAATTACCCGGAATAAAAACAGAAATAATTTTTTGCGATTTAATGAATATAGAAAATGTAGGTAAATGTTAAATAAAAAATAAAAAATATGATAAGTAAAGATTTTTACATTGCATTTGGAAATTTATTGTATGCCTTGGCTATGAGCGATGGTGCTGTACAAAACGAAGAAAAAGAAAGTATTTTAAAATTAGTAAAGGAAAAATTAGTTCCAATGGAAGATGAAACAGATGCTATGGGAACAGATTTAGCACATTATACCGCATTTGCTTTTGAAACAGCTGATGATCAGTTGGAAAGCCTTGAAGATGCTTTAAATACTTTTGTAGATTATATGAAAGAGCATCATCTTATTTTCAGTAAAGAACAATTAAAAGTTTTAAATGCAATTTTACAAGAAGTAGCAAAAGCACACGGCAGAGTTACCAAAAAAGAACAGGAAATAATGAATACGTTTAATGGAATGATGTATAGTTTGTGAAAGTAGCTGTATATTCATATAAGCCTTTTGAGCATTTGCATATAAGCGAAGCCGATAAATATGGAATTACCTCTGCAATTATTACGCAGCGCTTAACTGAAGAAACCGTTTACCTGGCAAAAGGTTGTGAGGCTGTTTCGCTTTTTTCGAGCGATGATGCAAGTGATAATGTATTGGAGCAATTATATTCTTTAGGAATTAAATACATTGCTTTGCGCTCTACTGGTTATAATCATGTAGATTTAGATAAAGCCGAACAATTAGGAATGAAAGTGGCAAATGTTCCTGCATATTCACCGAATGCTATTGCAGAACATGCCATTACCATGATGATGGTATTAAACCGAAAAATTATTTTAGCAAATGACAGAGTAAGAGAAAATAATTTTTTGTTGGATGGTTTAACAGGTTTTGATATGATAGGTAAAATCGTAGGTATAATAGGTGTTGGAAAAATTGGAATTGCCTTAGCAAAAATTTTAAATGGTTTTGGTTGTAACGTATTGGGCTATGATTTGGTAGTAAATAAAGAATTGCAGCAAAAAGGAATTGTTAACTATGTTTCTTTACCTGAAATTTATCAGCAATCAGATATCATTTCGTTACATGTTCCATACAGTAAAAGTACGCATCACATAATAAACAAAGAGAGCATTTCAAAAATGAAAGATGGTGTAATGCTTATCAATACCGGTAGGGGAGGGCTTATAAATACACAAGATGTAATAAACGCCGTTTACTCCGGAAAAATAGGTCATTTAGGCTTAGATGTTTATGAAAAAGAAAACGGATTGTTTTTTGAAGATAAATCAAACGAAGTGATAAAAGATGAATTATTTCTTGAATTAAAAAAACTTCCGAATACACTTATTACCGGGCATCAGGCTTTTTTAACTAAAGAAGCTTTATTTGCGATGGCAAAAACTACAGCATACAATCTCAATTGTTGGCAAAAACAAATTAAATCAGAAAACGAATTGTTTTAATCAAGGCTGATTGTTTTCAAAATATTCTACAATGCTCTTATAGTATGCATTTGCAACGTCTTCAATGCGAGGAGAATAATTTATTCCATTGTATGATTTTGTTTTTTGTGAAAGTAAAATCAATTCATCTATATTATCTTGATACAATGTTTCGCCATAAATTACTGCTCCTTTAACCAGTCGTAACAAGGATAAATTTCTTATAAAGATGCCATCTTTTATGGCGCTGCAGTATTCATCTAAATATTTACAATCATTTTGTTTGGCTAAAGGAATTTTTAATTCTTCGGTAAATGATTTAGCCGCACAAGCAGCAAGTTGGTACGATTGGTCTATATCATCGCATACCAATAAGCGTAAAAAATGAAATCGTTCTTCTTTTTTGTTTAGTTCGCCTTTGGCAAATGCTCCGGGAATAAATACCATATTAAGATTTTTATTGCTTGGTTTGTTCCATGGAATATTATCAGCATCTACATTGTAGTGAATAATAATGGTAATGTGAGGTTGATATGCGTTGATTTTTTCAGCTCTTTTTCTAATATCTATGTGGTTGTAAATTTTAAAATTTGCGCGTAAATTTTTTTTGTTTAAAATTTCGTTTTTCTCTTTTAGTGTTATTTCTCCTGAATTATAAAGACTATCTAAATCTTTTTGCATATTTTTTTCTAACCAAGTATTAAAGCTTATACCATCTGCTCCTCCACATATATTTTCGCGTGTGAGTAGAACGTTTGCGCCCTCTTTTTCTAATTTGTCTTTTAACAGAAGTGATGTGATATAAGTAAGCTCTGCTTCGTAAAGTTGAGTAGATTGGTAATTTCCATTAATAAGCACGCTGTCCATTTCAATAAATTTTGCTTCTGTTTTGGCATCTTCAAAATTGCATGCCGTATGTCCTGCATCTAAAGCAATTTTATATCCTTTTAATTTTTCTTTATTTCTTTCATAATACGGTTCAGCAAGTATATTAGAATTAAATGATGGATTAAATAAAACTTCTTTTTGATACAAATTAAAACTTTCCTGAATACTTAAATGCTGCATTTGTATGCGGTATGCATCCATGTCTTTCCAGCGGATAATTTTTTCGGGAAATTTTCTGGTAGTATCAGTAAATAGAATTAACGCTGTATCGGTAAAAGCTATTTGTTTGTAAACAGATTTATCTTTTACCAGTATAGCATCCATTCTGCTTTTAAATAAATCTATTTTATCTTGTTGTGCAAGCAGTAATTTTGTTTGGATTATCAGGAAAAATAAAAAAACGAATATTGGCATTGTTAAAGGCTGTGTTTTTTATTTTTTAGAATCATTTCGCTTGTCCACGGGATTTGTTTTACAAATTCATGTTTTCGTTCTTTACAATTTTTCAAAGCACAAATATTGCAGGATGACGGAAGACAAGGGTCTGCATGAATAAATACTTCTACATAATTTTCAGATTCTCGGGTAAGAATACTTTCTACATCAGAAATTAATTGATGCGATTCTTCTAATGTATAATACCATGGCAGTGTTATATGGCAATCAATATGAAGATTGGCACCATATTTAATTACTCTGAAATTGTGAATATCAATCCAGTCGTCTTTTCTGTTTTTATTTACTACTTCTAAAATCTCTTCTACTAAGGCAAAATCTACTTCGTCTAAAACTCCGGCTAATGATTTACGCATTAATTTATATCCGGTAAATAAAATAAATAATCCAAATAAAATAGCTACTGCACTATCCATCCAGCTTATACCGGAAATCCATATTAAAACAATACCTACAATTAATCCGCCACTAGAATAAGCATCTGAAATTATGTGTTTACCATTGGCCGTAAGTGTAACAGAATGTAATTTTTTCCCCTTTTTTTGAAGATATAATCCCATGAAAAAGTTAATTAAACCGGTAAGTACGGTTAAATACAAACCAATATCTAAACTATGAATTTCATGAGGATAAAATAGATTATATGTTGATTTTACAATTATTGAAAGACCTGCAATGGCAATTAATGTGCCTTCTAATCCAACTGATAAAAATTCAATTTTGCCATGACCGTATGGATGATTTTCATCCTGTGGTTTAGATGCAAAATAAACACTATATAATGCAAATGTGCCTGCAAAAACATTTACAATACTCTCGAGTGCATCGGTGAGTATGGCGTTTGAATGTGTTATAATCCATGCGCCAAACTTAATTAGCATTAGTAAAGAGCTAATAATTAAAGTAAGAGTAAGTATTCGTATTTTTTTTTTATCGTGCTCCATTAAACGAAATTAGAAAAGAATATATAAAACACCTAATCTTTAATATATTTGTATGTATGCATTTGAATGATAAAGAAATATTAAAGGAAGTAGTTTTTAAAACCAGCAGAAGTGGGGGTAAAGGCGGACAAAATGTAAACAAGGTTGCAACCAAAGTTGAACTGATATTTCATATACAAAATTCATTGTCTTTATCAGATGAACAAAAACAACGTCTTTTAGATAAGCTTTCAGGCATGCTTGATAGTGAAGGATTTTTACATATAGTATCGCAAGCAAGCAGAAGTCAGCTTGAAAATAAGAAAATCGCAATTACCAAATTTATTAAATTACTTAAAAGTGCATTTGTAGATAAAAAGCCTCGAAAAGCTACTCAACCAACTAAAACAGCAGTAGAGAAAAGAATAAAAAATAAAAAGATAGCAGGAGAACAAAAAAAGTTGAGAGCAAAGATTAAAACTGATTAACATTTTTTGCATCTTCACGTACAAGTAGTTATTCCTGAATTTTCATGAACGCTAAAATCAATATTCAAGTAATTCCATGGTGGAAAAAGGTATTATATTTTTTCCCACTTCAGTTATTGATAGTTCATTTAAAAAAGAATTATATCCTATTATTTTACTGGATAATTTTATTTGGAATAATAACAGGATATGTTGCCGGAAAATATGGCGTACCATATCTTTTCTTATTGCCTGAATACAGAGGAGAAGTAAGTTTTCTTTCGTATTTACTTTTAGGATTTTCGTGTGGAGGATTTATTATGGCTTTTAATATTTCAAGTTATATAATGAACGGATTTCGTTTCCCATTTTTAGCAACAACAGCACGACCCTTTCATAAATATTGTTACAACAATTCAATTATACCATTAGCTTTTATCATTACGTATTTATATATGCTTATAAGGTATCAGATAAAGGATGAATTTCTTTCTATAAACATTGTATTTATCAATTGCTTAGGATTTATTATCGGTGTTCTCATATTTATTTTTATTGCATTTACTTATTTTTTAAGCACCAATAAAGATTTACTAAAAATTTTAGGTTTAAAATCAGAAGATGAATATAAACCAAGAAGAGTTAGAGCAAGAGCTGTGCAAGATATTATACATAGAAATAATAAATGGTATCGTAGTATTGACAAGCTTAGAGAATGGCCAGTTACTACTTATTTAGCTTATCCTTTAAAAATTCAAATAGCAAGAGACTGCTCTCATTATGATAGAACAATGTTAGCACATGTGCTT
>CALKJP010000149.1 GCA_937995645.1 uncultured Bacteroidia bacterium | reverse complement strand
AAAGGAGGAAGACAAAATAAAGCCTTGAAGCCGGATCCTGACGGAGTTTTTTATGAAGATATTTTTATTTCCTACAAATTAGGAGATAAATGGCTTACCCCTGAAAGCATTGGTGATAATATTAATACCAATGATCATGATGCTGCAATTGGATTATCACCCGATGGTCAAATGCTTTTCATTTACAAAAGCTCTCCCAAAGATCAGGGAGATATTTATGTAAGTTATTTAAATGGCGAAGAATGGTCAACCCCGGTTTCGTTAGGCCCAAATGTTAATACCAATAAATGGGAGGGAAGTTGCAGCATTTCCAGCGATGGCAATACTCTATATTTTTCAAGTGAGCGTCCGGGAGGTTTTGGAGGAAAAGATATTTACAAATCGGTAAAATTGCCCAACGGACAATGGGGCCCTGCTGAAAACTTAGGTCCAACAATAAATACAAAATATAATGATGATGCACCGTTTATTCATCCTGATAATATTAGCTTGTTTTTTAGTTCCGAAGGCCATAATAGCATGGGAGGATACGATATTTTTGTTTCAACTTTCGAAAATTATAAATGGTCAGAACCGGTTAATTTAGGCTATCCTTTAAACACCATAGGCGATGATATTTATTATGTGCTAACTGCAGATGGTTCCAGAGGTTATTATGCTTCAACCAGAGCAGATGGTTATGGACAACAAGATATTTACGTGGTTACCCCCGGCTTAATGCCTCGTAAACCAATATTGGCCTTGGTTATAGGTACCATATCTGTTGATAATAAGCCCGTAGAAGCCGATATTAGAGTATCTAATGCTACAACCGGTGAAGAAATTGGTAAATTTAAATCAAACTCAGCAACCGGTAAATATTTATTAACATTAACGCCGGGAAACAAATACAAAATAGCATTTGAAGTAGAAGGATTTGATGATCACATAGAATACGTAGATGTAAATTCGCTTGATGCATATGTGCAGGTGGCTAAAGATTTTCATTTTTATACGGATGAATTTAATGGTGAGAAAAAAATTGCTGTCACACAGTCAAATGATGAAATACAAAAACAAATTGAAAAAGAAGTTGAAAAATATAAACAGGAAAGTTCAAGAGAATATTTAGAGCAAGTTGCATACAATAAAATATTAAAAGAAAAAGGCGATGATCGCAAAGAAGGTGTTAGCTATTTTGTTGATTTAGGCTCAATACCGGCAAATGATGAAAAAAGATTTAATGAAATTAACAGCATTGCCCCAATTAAGAAAGACATTAGTTTTGATGGGAAAACCCGAATTACTGCAGGTCCATTTAAAACCTTACTGGAAGCAGAAATTTATCGCTTAAAATTTGCTCAAAACGATGCACAGTTAAAAGATGCTGTTGTTAGGGTTGATGACAACGGACAGATAAAAAGTTTAAAGAAATATTATCCGGAATACTATTCGCAGGCATTATTATCAGACGAACCTGTTGCTCAGGTGTCAAAAGTTGAAAAGGTTGAAGTAAAATCAAACGATGATGAAGAGGAGGAAGAAGAAGATGTAAAACCTGTTCAAAAACAAACAACTACTCAGCCAATAGTAGAAACCAAAGTAGAACAAAAAAAGCCCGATACCAATGTTCTTCCTAAAACAAAAATGGAAAAAGTAAAAGATTTTGATAAGCGCGAAATAGAAGGATTAACCTTTAAAGTAGAAGTAGGGTCAGTTACTAATCCTGCAGATTTTAAATTACAGTATTTAGAAAAGTATGGTAAAATTGAAGCCAAAAAATATCCGGATGGTACTATAAAATATACCATGGGACCATTTAAAACCTTAGCAGAAGCAGAAGAATTTAAGCAAATGCTTGCCGATAAAGAGCCGGAAGCAAAAGATGCTTTGGTTACGGTATTTGTTTTTGGTGCCAGAAAAACTGCTGAAGAATACAAAAAACAATGCGATGAAGAAATGGTGTTTAAATATGCCAAGGATTTTATTGGTAAAGACTTAAATGATAAAGTAGTATATAACGATATGCTACAAAAATTAGGAACATTTAATTGCAATGAATTTGTATTTAAAGTTCAAATAGGCGCTTATCGTTTCCCTAAAAACTTTAAATACGATAAAGTAGCAGCAAAGCATGGCCCTGCTGAAATTAAAGAATATCCTGATGGCATAACTCGTTTTACCATGAAGAGCTTTAAGAACATAGCCGAAGCCGAAGTGTTTCGTCAAGAAATGATAAAAATGGGAATTAAAGATGCTTGGATAACTGCTGAATACAAAGGCGAAAGAAAATTACTCGAAGAACTATTCAGAAACGATTTCTTTTTTACAAAACAAGGCTTGTAGGGCTGGGATTAACTAAACTTAAAACCCCGTCTGCAAAGACGGGGTTTTCTAGGAATAATATGCTAGTGATTCAGTTTAACAATATTGATCGAACGCTGCTTTTAAATTTTCTGCAATCATTTCTGCACTGCGTCCTTCAATATGATGGCGCTCTAAAAAATGAACCAACTTGCCGTTTTTAAACAAAGCCATACTTGGTGAAGATGGTGGATAAGGTAAAAAATATTTACGTGCCTGCGCTACTGCTTCGGAGTCAACTCCGGCAAATACGGTTACCAAATTATCAGGCTTTTTTATATGATTAATTGCGAGCTTTACTCCGGGGCGAGCAGCACCGGCAGCACATCCGCATACAGAATTTACTACCACTAAAGTAGTACCTTCTTTTTTGTTTAATACTTCATCAACTTCTGCTGCACTTACCAATTCTTTAAAGCCGGCATTCGTTAAATCGGCTTTCATTGGGGCTACTAATTCAGGAGGGTACATAAGTATATCGTTTTTTAGTTAATAATTATTTAGAATAATTCTATGCAAAGGTACAAACAATAATGTATTTTGTTTAGACTTATCGTTTTTTCTTAAAAAAATCTTTTATCAAAGTGGCACATTCTTCTGCTAAAACACCACGTTTTACCTCTGTTTTAGGATGAAATAGATTTTTACCACTACTATGGCAGCCCCTTTTTTCATCAGAAGCCCCATAAATTACATGGCTTATCTTACTCCAGAATAAAGCACCGGCACACATTACACAAGGTTCAAGCGTAACATATAATTTACAATCTTCCAGGTATTTACCGCCTAGAAAGTTGGCAGCTGCTGTTATGGCCTGCATTTCTGCATGAGCCGTTACATCATTTAAAGTTTCAGTAAGGTTGTGCGAGCGAGCAATAATGCGGTTGTTACTTACAATAACTGCTCCCACAGGCACTTCGTCTTGGTCAAATGCTTTTTGAGCTTCTTTTAATGCTTCACGCATAAAATGCTCGTCAGAAAAAACTGATAATTCCATGCGATAAAAATAAGCGATAAAGCACTACCTTTGCAACCTTAAATTTAAGTCTTATTCATAATTTTTAAAGATATGTTACGAACTCACACTTGCGGAGAATTAAACATTGCTAATGTTGGTCAAACTGTTACCCTTTGCGGATGGGTGCAAAGAAGCAGAGATATGGGTGGAATGACCTTTATTGATTTACGCGACCGATACGGAATTACACAGTTGGCTTTTAATATGCAAACCAATGCAGCTTTATGCGAAGAAGCCAGAAAACTTGGCCGTGAATTTGTAATTGCTGCCACCGGAAAAGTTGCAGAGCGTGAGAGTAAAAATTTAAAAATTTCAACCGGTGAAATTGAAATAATTGTAGAAAAACTCGAAATATTAAATGCCGCTAAAACCCCCCCGTTTACTATTGAAGATGAAACCGATGGTGGCGATGAACTGCGCATGAAATATCGCTATTTGGATTTGAGAAGAAATGCTGTTCGCAAAAATTTAGAATTGCGCCATCGCATGGCTATCGAAACAAGAAATTATCTCGATAAACAAAATTTTATTGAAGTTGAAACCCCTGTTTTAATTAAATCAACACCCGAAGGAGCTCGCGATTTTGTGGTTCCATCGCGCATGAATCCAGGTGAGTTTTACGCATTGCCCCAATCACCACAAACATTTAAACAATTATTAATGGTAAGCGGTTTCGACCGTTATTATCAAATAGTAAAATGTTTCCGCGATGAAGATTTGCGTGCTGACCGCCAGCCCGAGTTTACACAAATAGACTGCGAAATGAGTTTTATTACACAAGAAGATATTTTGCAAACTTTTGAAGGATTGGTAAAGTACCTTTTCAAAACAGTTAAGAATATAGATATTTCGGAAGTGCCACGTATGAGTTATGCCGATGCCATGAAATATTACGGAAACGATAAACCGGATATTCGCTTTGAAATGAAACTTGTAGAATTGAATAACTCTAAAAATAATTTAACAGCAGGCAAAAATTTTAAACTATTTGATGAAGCAGGATTAGTTGTTGCAATATGTGCAAAAGCTTGTGCCGAATATACACGCAAACAAATTGATGAATTAACCGAATGGGTAAAACGTCCGCAAATTGGAATGAGCGGTTTGGTTTGGGCACGCTGGAATGCAGAAGGAATAAAATCATCGGTAGATAAATTTTATTCGCAGGAGGATGTAAAAAAATGGTTTGAAGCAGCAGGTGGAAAAGAAGGAGATTTGATGTTGATATTAGCAGGCGAAGAAAATAAAACACGCAAAGCTATGAGCGAACTGCGATTGGAAATGGGCAACCGCCTTAGCTTAAGAAATCCCAATGATTACAAAGTGTTATGGGTATTAGATTTTCCTTTGTTAGAGTGGAGCGAAGAAAATAACCGTTGGCATGCTATGCATCATCCATTTACATCGCCAAAACCCGAAGATGTTTATTTGTTAGATACCAACCCCGGAGCGGTGCGCGCCAATGCTTACGATATGGTAATTAATGGCGTAGAAGTTGGTGGAGGTTCTATACGAATCTTTAATAAACACTTGCAAAAGAAAATGTTCAGCATTTTAGGTTTTACTGATGAAGATGCACAAGCGCAATTCGGATTTTTAATGAATGCATTTGAATATGGCGCTCCTCCGCATGGCGGTATTGCCTTTGGTTTCGACCGCTTGTGTTCTTTATTTGGCGGGGCAGAGAGCATTCGTGATTTTATTGCATTCCCCAAAAACAATTCTGGTAGAGATTTAATGATTGATGCTCCTTCGCCCATCAGCAAAGAGCAATTGGTTGAATTGTATATTGATATAGTTAAAAAAGATTAGCGTTCAAACGCTAATCTTTTTTTTATAATGAGCTGGAAAGAAGAAAATAATAAATTGATAAAAGAGTTTCGCTTTAAAACTTTTGAAGAAGCATTTTCTTTTATGCAGAAAGTTGCAGTTGTTGCTGAAAAACTAAACCACCATCCCAGTTGGTACAACTCGTATAATTTTGTTAGAATAGAGTTGTGTACGTACGATAAGGGAAATATTGTTACCGAAAAGGATTATCAATTGGCAAAAGAAATTGATGAGATTTTGTAAAAAAGATATTTTCAAAATAATATTTTAAAATAACCTGCGTTTCTGTTTTTATAGGGACAAAATAATTTCATTTCTCGTTTAATCCATTAAAAATTCTGCTTATGAAAAAGCTTGCAACAGTATTGCTGTTAGTGGGAATAGTATTCTCTGCTTCAGCGCAACGAAGAGTAAAATATGACCACGCTTTTTCTCGTGATCATAATGTATGTAAAAAACTAAAAGGAGATGTACTCTTGTATCTTGTGTTTGTAGATAGTAAATATACCAAGCCATGGACATATTTTGATATTACATCTACCTTAGATTCAGCTGTTGCAGCAATACATTGGATTGAAGAACAAGCTAAGATTAATGGTCAAACATTGAATATTTCATTAAAATATTTTTATGCCGATAGTCAGCTTACGGTATATAAAGATTTGCCTAAAAAATCTTTGTACGAAACCATAGAAAAGCAAAAATTAAAACAAGTTAATTATAGCATGAATCAATGGTCAGACGCTATTGCCAAAAAAATTGGAGAAGCCTTTGAACGCAACGGATGGCAAGCAGATAAGCATACAAAAATTAAAAATAAAGAACGATTAATTGCCAAGTTGCGCAATGATGAAAAGGTAGAATCGGTAGCATTAATGTATATGGTGAATAATTATTATAAAAAAGATTATTCAGCAGCATTTAATACCTACAGTAACGAAGATGTGGAATATGCAGTAACCAGCTATAAAAATCCGAAAACCATTGCGCACGAATTTTTGCACCTGTTTGGTTCGGCAGATTTATATAATACAGAACACAAAGGAAAAGAAAGTAAATTGGTGAAGTTGGCCAACAAAGAATTTCCTAACGAAATTATGACCAATAAACCCATCAAGTTAGAAGAGGCATACATGAGTCCTATTACAAAATATTTAATTGGTTGGGACGAAGCAATTGAGGAAAATTATCGCACAGCATTAATTGAAAAAAGAAAAAAAGAGTAGATTAGGTTAATTATTATTATTTCCCTAAAAGGCAATGGAGATTTCTTCTATTGCCTTTAGCTGTTTAAATAACAATATAAATTTTGAAATTCCGAAAATTTTTATAAATTCGTTTTAAAATTACCGCTTATGAATACACATTCACACACTTCAGGCAACGTACAACGTACAAGAATTTTTTAAAAAGAAGTAAAATTACAACATGGCTGCTTATGCTTACCATACTGTTCAGCAGCAATTATCTTTATTCG
>CALKJP010000148.1 GCA_937995645.1 uncultured Bacteroidia bacterium | reverse complement strand
ATAGACAACAATGCTTCGTGATAAATGGTATTTAATTCAACTATAGGCTTAGGTTCATCCCAAAGGCTATCGTTAATTCTATTGGAATAAAATATATCTTCAAAATATACTCCTTTTTCTTCATCTTTTTGTCCGGGAGTTAATTGCTTACCTCCAACAGAATTTTGTCCTCTATATGTAAAATACAAACGGGTTCCCGAAGCATTTATAACAGGAGCATATTCAAAATCTGAACTATTTACTGGATGTCCTATGTTTTTAATGGCAACTTGTTGAATAAATTTTTTTTGCTCCATTAAATTATCATATTGCAATATTCTATAAGTAGCAAATTCTTTATATGAATCTAATGTTAAGGTATTTGTTAGGGATTTTTTAAAATATACAACTGCTTTATCAAAATCACCTTTATTCCATAACATATTGGCATAAAAAAGATCAAAATCTTCTAAACTGTCTTTTTTAGAAATGAGTTCTTCGAAAATCTTATCGGATTGTTCTACCAAGTTATTGCTATATGAATATACAATAGCTTTTAAATATTTGAAATATACATTATCAGGATTTTTTGCACTTAGTGAATCTACCCAAGGCAAAGAACGCAAATAATTTGCTTGTTGAAAAAGTATTGTTATATTATTCAAATATCTTTCACTTTCAATACTTAAATTTTCAGGTAAATTGTCGGCATTCACAATTTTTATAATAGTTTTGTATTGAGCCAAAACTGTAATTTGTGCATTAAACAACAGAAAAATAGTTAACAATTTTATTTTCATGCTAATACATTTTTAATACAAATTTATAAATACTTCATGTTTCCTGAACATAATTTTAAAAATATCGTTAAAAAAGGTTGGATTGAGGTAATTTGCGGATCTATGTTTTCCGGAAAAACAGAAGAATTAATTCGCAGGCTAAAACGAGCAAAATTCGCAAATTTAAAAGTAGAAATTTTTAAACCATCTATTGATACGCGATATCATGACGAGATGGTTGTATCGCATGATGAAAACGCTATACATTCTACTCCTGTTACTTCTTCATCAAATATTTTGTTATTAGCAGGCGATGTGGATGTAATTGGAATTGATGAAGCCCAATTTTTTGATGATGAACTGGTAAATGTTTGTAATCAATTAGCCAATCAAGGAATACGGGTGATTGTTGCAGGTTTAGATATGGATTATTTAGGTAAACCTTTCGGACCAATCCCACAATTAATGGCGGTAGCCGAATATGTTACCAAAGTACATGCTATTTGTATGAAATGTGGCGATTTGGCTAATCATTCGCATCGTATTACAAAAAACAACAATCTTGTTCTTCTTGGCGAAACAGATAGCTACGAACCACTTTGCAGAACTTGTTTTCAAAACGCTATTAAATAACAACTGTGTACACCATTCAAAAAATATCGGAAATAATTCATGCAGATAGCTTATTATATAACCCATATAAAACCATTGAATATATTTTAACCGATAGTCGTAAGGTTATACATGCTGATAAGAGCTTATTTTTTGCTTTACTTGGTCAACGACATGATGGACATAAATTTATTAACGAGTTAATCAATAAAGGAATTCGCAATTTTGTTCTGTCTGACAAATCAATTTCTATTCCTGAAAATTGCAATGTACTTTTTGTAAATAATACCTTAGACGCACTTCAGGAATTAGCTGCATATCATCGCAAGCAGTTTAATTTAACAGTAATTGCCATTACCGGCAGCAACGGAAAAACTGTTGTAAAAGAATGGTTATATCAACTTTTAAAAGAAGATAAAAATATTGTAAGAAGTCCCAAGAGTTACAACTCTCAAATAGGAGTTCCTCTCTCTGTTTGGCAGATTTCTAAAGAGCATGAATTAGGAATTTTTGAAGCCGGAATTTCTTATCCGGGCGAAATGGAAAGGCTTGAAAAAATTATTCAACCTAACATAGCTATTATTACAAATATTGGCGAAGCACATGCAGAAAACTTTTCAAATATTGAACAAAAAATAACAGAAAAGATAAAATTATTTTCAACCTGCGAAACCATTATATATTGCAAGGATTACCAACCTATTGACAAGGTAATACAAACGCTATACACTAATAAAAAAAATTTTATTTGGTCGAAAAAAAGTAAAGCCGATTTGCAAATAGCAAAGATAGAAAAACGTAACAATAAAAATTGTTTTATTCAAGGAATTTACAAAAATCAATTTACAGAAATAACTATCCCTTTTACGGATGAAGCATCCATAGAAAATGCCATAAATTGCTGGGCATGTCTTTTAGTTTTAGGAGTAAATGAAGATATCATTTCTGAGCGCATGAAGCATTTAAATCCGATTGAAATGCGTCTGGAATTAAAAGAAGGAATTAACAATTGTTCAATTGTAAACGACAGCTACAGCTCAGATATTGTTTCGTTAAATATTGCGCTCGATTTTATTTGTCAGCAAAAGCAACATGAAAAACGGACGGTAATATTATCCGATATTTTACAAAGTGGCAAAAACGAAGAAGCTCTTTATAAAGAAGTCGCTTTAATGTTAGAACAACGAAATATTACCCGATTAATTGGAATAGGCGAAGCCTTATCGCGCCAAAAAAAATTATTTAAACAAGAGAGCTGGTTTTATAAAAACACCGAAGATTTTTTACGTCATTTTAATTTCGCATTATTTTTAAATGAAGTTATTTTATTGAAAGGCGCACGCGCATTTGGCTTCGAACAAATTGTAAAACATTTACAACAAAAGGCGCACGAAACGGTAATGGAAATAAATCTAAATGCCATTATCAATAATTATAATTACTACAAATCGAAACTAAAGCCCGAAACCAAACTAATGGTAATGGTAAAAGCTTTCAGTTATGGAAGCGGTAGTTTTGAAATAGCCAATATACTTCAATTTCATCATGCTGATTATTTAGCTGTAGCCTATGCTGATGAAGGAATTGAATTACGCAAAGCAGGAATAACCTTACCCATAATGGTGATGAATCCTGAATTGCACAGCTACGATAGCATGATTAAATATGATTTAGAACCGGAAATTTTTAGCTTTAGAGTTTTACATTTATTTGCAGAAGCAATACAAAGAAACAGCCATTTATTAAAAGCTCCATTCCCTATTCATATAAAGCTCGATACTGGAATGCATCGCTTAGGCTTTGAGGAAAAAGACTTAAATGAATTGATAATTCGATTAAAAAATAATAAGCAAATAAAAATACAATCTGTTTTTTCGCATTTAGCAGGCAGCGATGAGTCGGCATTAGATGACTTTACCCATCATCAAGTAAACCTTTTTCAAAAAATGAGCACAGAAATTCAAGCTCATTTTAATTATCCGATTTTGCGACACATTTTAAATTCAGCAGGAATATCAAGATTTCCGGAAGCACAGTTTGAAATGGTGCGCTTAGGCATCGGGCTGCATGGAATTGGCGCCAACGAATACGACCAAAGTTTTTTACAACATGTTAGCCGATTAAAAACTACTATCTCACAAATAAAACATGTAAAACAAGGAGATACTGTAGGTTACGGAAGAAAAGGAATAGCCGAAAAAGACATCACCATAGCAACGGTGCCCATTGGATATGCTGATGGATACAACCGTAAACTTAGTAATGGAAATGGATACATGCTGGTAAATGGCGAAAAAGCTCCTGTTATAGGAAATGTATGTATGGATATGTGTATGCTAAATGTTACAGAAATAAACTGTAAAGAAGGTGATGAAGTAATTGTATTTGGCGAAGAGTTGCCGGTTACAATTATCGCAGGGCAATTAAACACCATTGCTTACGAAATTTTAACCTCCATATCGCGCAGAGTAAAACGTATTTATTTTCAGGAATAGATTATTTTTTTGATGATTGTTTAAAAGCCAAATAAAATCTCAACATTCCGTTTTGTTCATTATAATCCAAAACCTGAATTATTGCTTTTTTCTTGTAAAAATCCAATGCTTCCATACGCGCTTTTTCAATAGCTTCGTAATGCTTATTATTTTTTTTCATCCGTAAATAATTTTAAATTAAGGTCGAACCTGCCTACCGCAGGCAGGTGGAACTCGCATAATGAATTTTCATCCTTGTTTGTATTTAACGAATTATGCTCGTTTGATCATTTCTATTTTTAAAATTCATTACAAAATGAGTAAATATTTGCACGTCATTCAATCCCTTAAAAAAGGTATTTTTTGATAAAACTGATTTTTAAAGAGCAAAAACAAGCTCTAAAACCCTTGTCAATAAAGAAAAACAAAATTTTTTTTAAAAATATTTGGAAAATTAAAATCTTTTTATTGTACCTTTGCAAAGTAAAATTCAGTTACCCTTCTTTATGGTTGTTGGTAACGAATTTATAAAGAATGAGGCGAGAGAATAGGCTCAATGACCCTCTGGCAACCAACTATAAGTTCCATAATTAATTGTGGAATTGGAAAACCGGTGCCAAATCCTACTTAAACCAATGGTGGTTTAAGAAATATAAATTGGTTACAAAAATGAGAACAACGAAATTCAAACATCAAAATTTTCTAAATTTAAAGCCATCAGGCAAGAAACATCTTATTTCATTATCTTCTTACATGATGATGCCTATGTGTTGCTGCTGTTGTAGCTCCTGCTAAGGCATTGTCAAAAAAATCCATTTGTACATTTTACAATTGATTAAGCGACAGGCCGGCAGTATCCACTCGCGCGCAACGGATATGCTTTGTCTTTCACTTAAATCAATTATCTAAACCATAAATTAAATATTAAAACAATTTAAAAATTACAAAAATGAGCACAACTAATAACTTAAAATTCGAAACATTACAATTACATGCAGGCCAAGAAGCCGATGCAACAACAGGTTCAAGAGCTGTACCTATTTATCAAACCACATCGTATGTATTTAAAAATTCCGAACATGCTGCCAATCTTTTTGGGTTAAAAGAATTCGGAAATATTTACACACGCATTATGAATCCAACAAGCGATGTATTTGAAAAACGCATTGCAGCTTTAGAAGGAGGAGTAGCTGCACTGGCAACCAGTTCAGGACAAGCAGCACAGTTTATTGCATTAAATAATATTTTACAATCAGGTGATAACTTTGTTTCAACATCGTTTTTATATGGAGGAACCTATAATCAGTTTAAAGTAGCATTTAAACGTTTAGGCATAGAAGTTCGCTTTGCTGAAGGAGATAAAGTAGAAGCGTTTGAAAAATTAATAGACGAAAAAACCAAAGCGATTTACTTAGAAACCATAGGAAACCCAGGCTTTAACATTCCCGATTTTGAAGCCATTGCTAAACTTTCACAAAAATATAATATCCCTTTAGTAGTAGATAATACTTTTGGAGCAGGTGGATATTTATTCCGCCCGATAGAATATGGAGCAAATGTAGTTACAGCTTCAGCCACCAAATGGATTGGCGGACATGGAACAAGTATTGGCGGTGTAATAATTGATGCTGGAAATTTTAATTGGGGAAATGGTAAATTCCCACAGTTTACCGAACCTGCCGAAGGATATCATGGATTAAAGTTTTGGGATGTATTTGGAGAAAATAATCCATTAGGTTTACCCAACATAGCATTTATTATTCGTGCAAGAGTAGAAGGATTGCGAGATTTTGGAACATCAATCAGTCCGTTTAATTCATTCCTGTTAATTCAAGGATTAGAAACATTATCACTACGTGTAGAACGTCATGTACAAAACGCACAAGCATTAGCTGAGTGGTTAGAAAATCATCCGCAGGTTGAATATGTAAATTACCCCGGATTAAATTCTTCTAAATATCATGAATTGGCTAAAAAATATCTAAAGCGTGGATTTGGTGGGGTATTATCTTTTAAAGTTAAAGGAGGAAAAGCTGCAGCAGACATATTAGTAGATAATTTAAAACTAATCAGTCATCTTGCCAATGTAGGCGATGCTAAAACATTAATCATTCATCCTGCATCAACTACTCACGAACAATTAAGTGAAGCTGAACAAAAATCTGCAGGAGTAGAACCAGGTTTATTGCGCATATCAGTAGGCATTGAGCATATAGATGATATTAAAGCTGATTTACAACAAGCTTTTGAAAAAGTAAAATCTGCAGAAAAAGATCTAGTGCAGGCTGTGCTTAATTAGCCTCTCTCCTTACCCCTCTTGCATGAAGAGGGGTATTTAAAGTAAAGAGTAAATAAATAATTGTTTAAACATTAAATATCGTTGTTAAAACAATGTATTTTTCAATATTTTACTTAAATATAAAAGTAAATACAAGCCTCTAAAAACTATGAAACAATTTTATTATCATAAACAAAAATTTGTATTAGAGTCAGGAAAAGCATTACCTGAATTACAAATAGCATTTCACACTTATGGAAAATTAAATGCTAAAAAAGATAATGTAATTTGGGTATGCCACG
>CALKJP010000147.1 GCA_937995645.1 uncultured Bacteroidia bacterium | reverse complement strand
TTTTGTTGGAAGGGTATTTTTCGTCTAACAACTTACCCAACCATGCACCTAAAAAAATGGTTGCTCCCATTTGGGCTGCAATTCCAATTAACTGGATAAATTTATTTTTTGGGTTTGACATGGGTGCAAAGATAGGTATTCATACTTACAAAATCTTCTCTTCCTCCAAATAACGATGAATTAATCGTGGCAGGGCATAGTTATTTAATGTTTCAAAAGGGACTTCTATGTATCGTTTGTTTATAAATGGCTTGTTTAAATGAATATGGTAAAATTGCGCGAAAATATGCTGATGACTTAAAATATGTTTTTTGATTGAGGAAGTTTTAATTAGCCCCATTTTTGAGTGCTTAGCCACATCTTTTAATAATTGCGATTTTAAAAGCTCGTCAAATTCAAGTTGCGATTTTGCTTCGTGCAAAAGAAATTCATATAATCCTTGCCATATATCTCCCGACTTACGTTTATATAAATAGGTTTTTCCCTTATAATCCAATATAAAGTAATGAAAATAGCGTTTTGTAATTTTTGTTTTCTTGGATTTATAAGGCAACTCGTTTACTTTTTTTAAACGAAATGCCTCGCAGGAATTATTAAAAGGGCACTTTTCACAATCGGGTTTTAAGGGCACACAATAGGTAGCTCCAAACTCCATAATTGCCTGATTATAAAGCGCAGGATTTTTAACATCTAAAAATTCCTGAGCGGCTTCAGTAAGCATTTTTTTACCCACAGCGCTATCAATAGCCTCATTTATTCCTAAATAACGGGAAAGTATCCGCATAACATTTCCATCAACAACCGCATAAGGCAAATTATATGCAAATGAAGCAATAGCTGCTGCCGTATAATCGCCAATTCCTTTTAAGGCTCTTATTTCGTGATAATGTAAAGGGAATTTACCATTATGCTTTGTGGCTATTTCTTTGGCAGTAAAATGCAAATTTCTGGCCCGTGAATAATAACCTAATCCTTGCCACAGCTTCATCACTTCATCTTCATTGGCATTAGCCAATTTTTTAACATCGGGAAATCTTTGAATAAATTTTAAGTAATACGGCAATCCCTGCTCCACGCGTGTTTGCTGTAAAATAATTTCTGAGAGCCATATTTTGTATGGGTCGGAGGTCTTTCTCCATGGCAATTCCCGCTTATTTTTTAAATACCAGTTAATCAATATAGCCGAAAAGCTCATTTATCAAGCATTATAGTTAGTTAGTCGTATATTAAACTCCAAAAATAGGCTTTTTGTTTTTAAATTAAATTTTAACAATTATCTTTGCAGCCCTATAAGCAAAACGAATTAAAAATCAAGTAACTAACCTAACACGAATTAACAATGACAAAAGCAGATTTAGTTGCAGAAGTATCAGAAAAAACCGGAGTAGAAAAAATGGCCGCACAAGCAGTAATAGAGGCGGCAATGAAATGCATTAAAGATTCATTATCAAAAGGAAATAATGTTTATTTGAGAGGGTTCGGAAGTTTTATTGTAAAAAAACGTGCCGAAAAAACAGGAAGAAACATTTCAAAAAATACCACAATTATTATCCCTGCTCATAACGTACCAGCATTTAAGCCTGCAAAAGTATTTGTAGACAAAGTAAAGAAAAACGTTAAAGTAGATTAACTACAATTTTTATGCAAAGCCTCAGCACCAAACAATATTTATTAATTGCCGGGGCTTTGCTATTAGTCGTTCTTTTATATTTTGCCCCCAAAAGCGGCGAACAGCATCACGAAGGGAACGGGCACGAACACAGCGAACATAGCAGTGCCAACCCAATAGCCGAAGCAAAAAAAATGCTGAATGAAAATACGCTTCAACTAATTGAAGAGCTTGAAAAGCAAAATACAACCGAAGCCTTTGATAAGATTGTGGCTATTTTAGACACCACCCAACAGCCTTTAGCTTCTGCCATGTATGCCGAAAAAGCCGCCCGGTTAAAAAACACGGAAGAAGCTTGGCAAAACGCTGCAGACCATTTCTTTTTTGCTGCCAGCTTTACCATTCCATCGGAAAAACAACAAGCATACGATGGCGCTATAAGAAGCTATGAAAAGGTGCTGGAGTTAAATCCAAATAATATAGATGCTCAAATAAATCTTGGAGCGTGCTATGTAGAGGCTTCATCAGAACCAATGAAAGGAATTGGTTTGTTGAGAAAGGTACTTGAGAAAGACTCAAGCAATATTAAAGCACATTTGAATCTCGGTTTGTTCTCTGTAAAATCTGCCCAATATGATAAAGCCATTGAACGCTTTACTAAAATTCTGGAAATTGATCCGAATTATATTGAAGCATATTTATATATTGGCGATGTGTACGAGCAGAAAGGCGATATAAATAACGCTATTAAAAATTACGAGCTTTATGTATCGGCTGTTAAAAACCCAACAATAGCAGCTGATGTAAAAAGATATATAGAAAAACTAAAACAAGGAATTACTAATTAATTAAAAACAAAACACTATGCCAAGCGGTAAAAAAAGAAAAAGACACAAAATGGCTACGCACAAGCGTAAAAAACGCCTAAGAAAAAATAGACATAAAAAGAAAAACAAATAGTTTCAACTTTTTATGATGCGAGGTGTAAAAAACACCTTTCACTAGTAGCCTATGCCCAAAAGCATTTTGCCTTTGGGCTATTGTTGTTTAATCAAAAAACGGTAGTGTGAGTTACGAACTCGTTATTAATTCGCAGCCCAATGAAATGCTCATTGCGCTGTTGAAAGATAAAAGACTGATTGAACTACATCGTGAAAAGAAAAACATTGCCTTTTCGGTTGGCGACATATATCTGGGAAAAGTAAAAAAAGTAATGCAGGGGCTTAATGCCGCATTTGTTGATGTGGGGCACGAAAAAGACGCCTTTTTGCATTATCTGGATTTAGGCCCTCAGATATTATCACTTAACAAATATGTTAAAGATGTTCGCAGCGGAAAACAGAATACCTCCTCGTTAATGTATTTTAAAAACGAAGAAGATATTCGAAAAGACGGCAAAATAAGCGATGTACTTCAATCCGGGCAGGATATTTTAATCCAAATTGCAAAAGAACCCATTTCTACAAAGGGTCCACGTATAAGTTCTGAAATTTCAATTGCAGGACGCTATCTCGTATTGGTTCCATTTTCGGAACGCGTATCAGTTTCGCAAAAAATAAAAAACAGCGAAGAGAAAGAACGCCTCAAAAAACTAATGCATAACATTAAACCCAAAAACTTTGGAGTGATTGTTCGCACAGTGGCCGAAGGAAAAAGTGTTGCCGATCTGGAAAATGACCTTAAGGATTTGATGAAAAAATGGGATGATTTATTTAAGGAATTAAAAAATGCAAATCCTCCCTTTAAGGCATTAGGTGAATTGGACAGAGCATCGGCATTTTTACGCGATATGCTAAATCCTTCATACAGCAGCATTACGGTTAACGATCAGGAGGTGTATGATGAAATACGAACTTACCTTCAAAACATAGCTCCAGACAAAGAAAACATCTTAAAATTTTATAAATCAAATCTCCCGATTTTTGAACATTTTGGGCTCGAAAAACAAATAAAGTCGCTATTCGGCAAAACAGTTACCATGAAAAGCGGAGCTTATCTGATAATTGAAAAAACAGAAGCCCTTCATGTAATTGATGTTAACAGCGGAAATCGCTCAAAAAGCGATATGAGTCAAGAAAGCAACGCTTTAGAAGTAAACCTGGATGCCGCAGTTGAAATTGCACGTCAATTACGACTTAGGGATATGGGAGGAATTATTGTGGTGGATTTTATTGATATGCACGAGCCTGAAAATCGCAAAATTTTATATCAGCGATTAAAAGAAGAAATGGCAGACGATAAAGCCAAACACACCATATTACCACCAAGTAAATTCGGTTTAGTGCAAATTACACGCGAACGTGTACGGCCAGAAGTAGAAGTAAAAACCACTGAAAAATGTCCTGCTTGCGGAGGTACTGGAGAAGTACAAGCAAGTATCCTGCTTACCGATGAAATTGAAACAAACCTACGATATATCATTACCGAACAAAAAGAAAAAAACCTGAGCATACATGCGCATCCATATATTGCTGCATATCTTACTCAGGGCTTCCCATCCTTGCGTTTCAAATGGTTTTTAAAGCATAAGCAATGGATAAATATTCAACCTATTACCGCTTATCACATGCTGGAATACCGAATTTTTAAAGGCGATGAGGAAATTAAACTTTAACCCTGAAAAGGCTTTAATTACTAAAGCCTTTTTTATTTCGTGATTTTTATTCCTATCTTTGCATTACTAAAAAAATGTTTATGAACACTTCAATTATACTTGGCACAATTGGTCCCTGGCAAGTAGTTTTAATTTTGCTGGTTGTGGTATTGTTATTTGGTGCTAAAAAAATACCTGAATTAATGAAAGGAGTTGGACAAGGCATTAAAGAATTTAAAGACGCTCAAAAGCCGGAAGAAGGCAATACCAACCAACCGGAGAAAAAAGACTAATAGAATTAACTCTTTTTCGCTTCCTTCTTAAAAACTAAGAAGTTTAATTTAACTATTGAATGAATTCTACACTCAGTTACTCTTCTATTGCTTCAATTCAAGAAGCGCTTCGCAATAATCAAATAAGCTGCTTTAGCCTTACACAGGAATATTTAAAGCGTATTGAAGAAAAAAAACACCTCAATGCTTTCTTAGAACTATTTACCGAAAGCGCTTTGGCAAAAGCAAAAGAAGTTG
>CALKJP010000146.1 GCA_937995645.1 uncultured Bacteroidia bacterium | reverse complement strand
GCCCCCATTTTTTTGGAGGCTTTTTTATCATAATTACTAAAATTATTTATTCAGTATTATTTTTTCAATTACTCTTCCATTTTCATTGCTTATCTCAATGAAATAAACTCCTCTGCTAAAATTAGTAGTTTCTATGCTCTTTTGCATTTGCTGAATATTGTTTTCCTGAAAAGCATAAACTGTTTGCCCAAGTGTATTTATTAATCGGATAGCGATATCGGAATTCTCATTCATTATTAATACCACATTTAATTGTTCATTAGCCGGGTTAGGATAAACTTTAAGTATTCCAAGAGCTGTATATCCTTCAATACCAACACCGCTTACCGTAACTACCGATGATGGAGCAGAAGAACATCCATTCTGTGTTACAACAACAGTATAATTACCGTTTTGCGTAGCTGTGTAACTTTGACTTGTTGCACCTGTAATTGGGTTTCCGTTTAAATACCACTGATTACCTGTAGCTGAACTGGAGGTAAGTACAAAACCATTTTGAGTAATAGTTGGCGTAGCAGGAATTGGATTAACAGTAACAGTAAAGTTTTGCGAAGTTGCCGGACTACCTTGTACATTAGGATAATTTGATGTCATAACACAGGTTACAATATCTCCATTGTTTAAAGAATTAGTAGTGTATGTTGGAGAATTAGTACCTACATTATTCCCATTTACTTTCCATTGATAGCTTGGTGAGGTTCCTCCATAAGTAGGAGTGGCTGTAAAAGTAACAGATTGTCCGGTACATGAAGGATTTGGAGAGCCCGTAATACTTACTGCTGCTGTTGCTACTGCAGTTGCTAAATTGATGTTATCAATATATAAGTTGTTTCCATAACCGCAATAATTTTCAAAACGCACTTTTACATTTGGTTGCCCTAAATAAGCTTGTAATAAAACGGTATCTTTTCTCCATTGAGATGCGTTTGGAACAAAGGCAGAAGTAACATTAGCTCCGCCATTGGTAGATAATATTTGATTCCCTTTAGCATACAATCTTGTCCATGTTCCGCCACAATCGGTAGAAACCGAAATTATTAATGAATCATGATTGGCAGCACTATATCGAGCATAAGCTACATCAAATACCAGCAAAACAGTATCTGTAATGCTTGATAAATCAATGTTGGGTGTTTCTAAATAATCTCTTTGTCCTGCAGCATTGTAATTAAAATTATCAATGCGCATAGAAGCACTGCTTTGTCCAAATCCGCCTGCACTGGTATATCTTACCCAGGTAGTATTACTATCAGGATTTACTAAATTCCAATTAGCTGATGGAAAAGGAGTGTTTTGAAAATCCTCAACAATTGGTATATTTATGCTCGATAAATTTGTAATAGTAAACGAAACAGATGCAGTATCATTATTAAAATTCATATCTGTTCCATTATTGGGATTTGATGTCCAAACACGCAATGTGTAATTTCCAGGAGTTACATTGATAGTTGGAATATTAATCGTTGCAGTTTGATTAGTATTTAAACTTCCCGTCCAAGCAAAATTTTGCGGAGTTGCAGCGTTTAGTTGGTAATTAATAGTTACAGAAGTTAAAGTAGATGTACCACTATTTCGTAAAGTAGCCGTTGGGTTAATGCTGTTAACGCAAGCAGAATAATTTGCAGGAGGATTCGTAATATTTAAAATTCCGGCATCTAAGGCCAATGTTGGTTGATTAGGGTCGTATCCATTTAAAACCGAAGTGCCTGAATTGTTGGGATCTAACCAATCCTTTAATCTATTGGTACTGTTGCTTCCGCTTGGATTCCACGAATTTGCAAGTCTTCCATAATAATCTGGTGAAGTTAATTGAATACAAGATGCTCCTCCTCCCCATAATTGTCCAATAATTCTACCATTATTATCAAATAAAGGCGAACCTGATGAGCCGCCTTCGGTAGTAGTATTTCTATCCCATGTAACTTGCCATGTTGCATTATTTTCTGTTGAAAATCCCCCATTATTTGTTCCTGTTAATACCGGAGGATTATCATCAAACGATATTTTTTTTATATCACCCGATGGATGATGTACGCATACGGTATTACTTGGAATATTACCGGTATTATCCCATCCTGCCCAATATGCATTATAACTATTAGGAACAGCCTGATTAATTTCAACTAAGCAAAAATCGGATGGGGTTCTTTTTGCGCGTAAAGTTCCTCCTGATAGCGATTGCGATGAAGGAGAACTTGGAGGATTACTACAAGTTGCCGATTGCCAGTTAAAACGAAACACCCATGAACTTGGATTGCTGTAGCAGTGGTTAGCGGTTAAAATATATGGCTTACCATCGTTTAAAGTATTATTGATTAATGCTCCTGAACAAAATCCATTTCCACCGCTAACTAACATTACCGCAGAACGAATTTGGTCTGCCCAAGGTGCTCCATCAGGACATGCTACATTCATATTACATGAACCTGAAGACCCAAATGATCTTAAAAAGTCATCACTAAATGTATTTATATATCCATGTGTAACGGTAGATATTATAATCTCACCCGGAAATGCAACAACTGCTGGTTCATAATATTCAATAATCACTTTTTCACCTTTAATTAAATCGGTAGCAAACATTTCGGTGTATTGATTATTTTTATGGGTAAATGCCCCTATAACATGGCTGTGATCATCATTATACATCCACATTTTAGCGCCTTCGGGCAATTTATATTTGTTAAAAATAAAATTGATAGAATATGCGCCAGGTGAGGAAACTGCTACTCTCCACAGTTTATCGCCATTAGCTAAGGTTTTCCATACACCATTATTTTGTGGCGTAATGTAAACATCAAAATTTCTACCAAATCTTAAAGGTCCTTTAATTCCGGCCTCAAGTCTGGTTCTATCTTCATCTATCATTTCCTGAACATTAAATGATGGCATGGTAATTACAGGAATTTCATCGTTAACAATAAATTTATCGAACCCAAGCGGTGTTCCGCCCTCGCTATATTGAGCGAAACTAAAACCAGCAGTTAAAAATGCTCCTGTAGCAACGATGGTGTAAAGTAGTTTTTTCATAGAAATATAAATATTAAGGGTATTGTATTATTTGTTCGTTTCGGTTTATAGTTAGATTGAGTTTATTTTTGGATATGGTTTTTAAGTTCGATAAATTAAAATATAATGTATCTGTTAAAAGCATTTTACAAAAGTCTTCGTTTTGCATATCTACTAAAAATAGTTGCAGGGTATTATTTTCAATTTTTCCATTTGAGTACAAGTTGAAGTTGTGCTCTTTGCAACCGCCACTATAATTTATTTCTAAAGTTAAAACATCCTTATTTAATTGAATGTTTAAAATATTCATGCGCATGTTTTTGTTATCTACACTAAAAGACGAGTCAATTATTACAGGGATGCCTTTTTGATTATTTGAATTGGAAGAATATTTATTGCTTTTGCAGGCAAATATAAATATTGAAAATACAACAAAAAATGAAATATTTTTAAGCATAAATTTTTTTAGCAATTAATCTTATATAAAGCGCAAATTAGAAAAAAAAAGAATAATCCCAAATTATGCAAAAGGAAAACTGGTTACACTGCAAAGCATTTGTATTTGTGTTTTAACCATGAATTGATGGAAATAACCACTTGGGTTCAACTAAGTTATTTTACTTCAATGGCAATGAATGACATTGGAGATGTTTTTAATGGTTTATTTTTCTCTGTGTTTCTCTGTGTTCTCTGTGGTTATATTTTTTTTCTGTTACAGTGACACCTGAGGGAATTTGTCCTTTTGGATGCCTTTGGAAAATTTCTAATGCATAATTTGGGATAATTTATATTTTAAGTTACGAGAAAAATCTTAAAAAGAATTATTTTTTTATCCCACCCCCCCTAAAAAAGGGGGGGTATGTTCAAAAAAAGTATAAAATATTTTTAATAGCATTATAAAAAACGAATACCTTTGTCCGGAAATTAATAAAAAATCTCATTATGGCTATCATTCGTTTTACCGCTTTAACAGAAACATTAAACAGAAAACCTGTAAACGTTGAAATGCCTGCCGATAAAATATCGCAGATATATGCTACCAATGTTTTTGGGAAAACTGCCATGAAACAATACCTTTCATCTGAGGCTTATGAAAGTGTAATTGGCGCCATGGAAAAAGGAATTCAGATTGACCGCAAAATGGCCGACCAAGTAGCAAGCGCTATGCGAGCATGGGCTGCCGAAAAAGGAGCCACGCATTACACACACTGGTTTCAACCATTAACCGGTGCAACTGCCGAAAAGCACGATGCATTTTTTGAGCCTTTAGATGAAAGTCGCGCAATTGAAAAATTTGGAGGCAGCCAGCTTGTTCAGCAAGAACCCGATGCTTCAAGTTTCCCTAACGGTGGAATCAGAAATACCTTTGAAGCTCGCGGCTATACGGCATGGGATCCAACATCTCCTGCATTTGTAATAGGTAAAACATTATGTATTCCTACAATTTTTATCTCATATACAGGCGAAGCCTTAGATTATAAAACTCCGTTGGTTAAAGCATTACATGCAGTTGATAAAGCAGCAGTAGAAGTATGTCAATATTTCGATAAAAACGTTACGAAAGTAAATGCAACCTTAGGCTGGGAGCAAGAGTATTTCTTAGTTGACAGTGCTCTATTTAATGCCCGCCCTGATTTATTGATGGCCGGAAGAACCGTATTTGGTCATATTCCAGCTAAAGGTCAGCAATTAGAAGATCATTACTTTGGTTCTATACCTGACAGAGTAGCTGCTTTTATGCGAGATTTTGAAATAGAAGCCTTAAAATTAGGTATTCCTATTAAAACACGTCATAACGAAGTTGCTCCAAACCAGTATGAATGTGCCCCTGTTTTTGAAGAAGCCAATCTTGCAGTAGATCACAACCAGTTATTAATGGATGTGATGGAAAAAACAGCCATAAAACATAATTTCAGAATTTTATTTCACGAAAAACCATTTGCAGGAGTTAACGGTTCCGGAAAACACAATAACTGGTCTTTAGGAACCAATACCGGTAAAAACTTATTAAGCCCGGGAAAAACTCCAAAAACCAATCTTCAATTTTTAACCTTTTTCATAAATACAATTAAAGCAGTTCACGATCATGCAGATTTATTAAGAGCCTCAATTGCATCAGCAAGTAACGACCATCGTTTAGGTGCAAATGAAGCTCCCCCTGCAATTATGTCTATTTTTATTGGTAGTCAATTAACCGCTGTTTTAGATGAATTAGTTGCAAAAGTTAAAAAAGGAAAAATGACTCCGGATGAAAAAACGGCTTTAAAACTCAATATTGGTAAAATCCCGGAAATTTTATTAGATAATACCGACAGAAATAGAACATCGCCATTTGCATTTACAGGAAACAAATTTGAATTCCGTGCAGTAGGCTCTTCTGCAAACTGTGCTTCAGCCATGATTGTTTTAAATACAATAGTTGCCAACCAGTTAATCCTGTTTAAAAAAGAAGTTGATGCTTTAATTGCAAAAGGGGTTGATAAAGACGAAGCAATACTACAAATATTAAAACGATACATTATTGATTCGAAAAAAATATTATTTGAAGGAAACGGTTACAGCGAAGAGTGGGTTAAAGAAGCTGCCAGAAGAGGTTTGAAAAATATAAAAACTACACCGGATGCTTTAGATGTTTATGTGGATAAAAAAACATTACAACTTTTTGAAGAGCTAAAAGTGATGAGCCACAGAGAGCAAGAAGCACGCTATGAAATTTATTTGGAAATGTACACTAAAAAAATTCAAATTGAATCTCGTGTAATTGGCGATATAGCTATGAATAGTATAATTCCAACGGCATTAACTTACCAAAACAAACTCATACAAAGTGTTGCAGGACTTAAAGAAATTGCCGGTGCTTCATTTAAAACATTAAGCGCTCCACATATGGAAATTATAACTGAAATTTCTGAAAGAGTTGCAACAATAAAAAAGAATGTAGATTTAATGATTGAAGAGCGTAAAAAAGCAAATAAAATAGAAGATGCTAAAAATAAAGCAGTAGCTTATTGTGAAAAAGTAAAGCCTTATTTCGATGTAATAAGATATAATGTAGATAAATTAGAGCTATTGGTGGATGACGAAATGTGGCCATTGCCTAAATATCGTGAGTTATTGTATATCAAATAATTAGATAAAAAAAGCCCCATTAAAACAAAAAGAGCTTTTTCTAATTTATTACAAAGACTCAAAAAATCTTTTTGCAATTTAAAATATTTGGCTATTTTAGCACCCATTAATTAAAAAGTTAAAACTCATGAGGGTAACTAAACTCACTTTATTACTTGCAGCAATTTTATTGCTACCATTACAAATTATAGCTCAAAAAAACTTTGCAAAAGAAGCTGATTTAGCCTTTGCAGGCGAAAACTATTTTACAGCCATCGAGCTTTATAAAAAAGCTTATGCCAAAGAAAAAAGTAAAGCTAAAAAAGCAGAAATTCTTTTTAAGATAGGGGAATGTTACAGGTACACATTAGATCACAAACAAGCAGAAACCTGGTATAAAAAGGCAATTAAAGCGAAATATACCGATCCATTGGCTACTCTTTACATTGCAGATGCCCTAAAATTACAAGGGCGTTACGAAGAAGCCATTGTAGAATACAATAACTACAAAAATTTAGTGCCCGGAGATAAAAGAGCCGAAGATGGTATTAAATCATCTGAAATGGCTAAAGAATGGGTTAAAGAACCAACTCGATACGAAGTGGCTCCTGAAACACAATTAAACTCTAAGCAGTTTGATTATAGCCCTACTTATGCTGATAAAAAATATAATACCTTATATTTTACTTCATCAAGAGAAGGTTCAACAGGTAAAAATACAGATGGACGTATTGGCGAAAATTTCTCTGATATTTACGAATCAAAACGAGATAAAAACGGAAAATGGAGTACACCCGCAATTTTAGCAGGTGATGTAAATACCCCGGCAAATGAAGGAGCTGCAGCCGTTAGCAGAAAAGGTAATACAATGTATTTTACCCGTTGCGAATACGGTAAAAATAAAGTAATGGGTTGTTCTATTTATCAATCTACTAAACAAGGCAACGCATGGACTAATGTAACGCTTATAGACTTAGGCCCTGATACTGCTAAAATAGGTCACCCTGCAATTAGCGATGACGAATCTATTTTATTATTTTCATCAGATATGGATGGCGGTATGGGAGGTAAAGATCTATGGATGATTACTTACGATAAAAAATCAAAAACATGGAGCAAACCAAAAAACTTAGGAAGTCCTGTTAATACATCAGGAGATGAAATGTTTCCATTTATTCATAAAGATGGTACATTATATTTTGCTTCAAACGGACACTTAGGAATGGGAGGTTTAGATATTTTCCGTGCAGAAAAATTAGGAGAAGGTTCTTGGGGAAATGTGGCAAACATGCGATACCCTATTAACTCTCCAGCAGATGATTACGGAATTATTTTTGAAGGTGAAAAAGAAAGAGGTTTCTTTACCTCTAATCGTGAAGGAGGTATGGGTGGAGATGATATTTGGCGATTTAATTTGCCTCCCCTTTTATTTGTTTTACAGGGTATAATTACCGATGTGGATACCAAAAAACCAATACCTGATGCAACAATAAAAATTGTTGGTTCAGATGGTTCGGTGGCAGAGGTTAAATCAGATGCAACCGGTTTTTACAAATTTGCTGAAAATGGAAATGAAAGATATTTAAATCCAAACACATCATACTCCATTACTGTAAGCGCAAAAGATTACTTAAACGGTAAAGGAAAAGAAACTACGGTTGGTTTAAAAGAGTCAACTACCTTTGTAAAAGATTTTGCATTACAAACTACCAAAAAGAAAGAAATCAGATTCCCTGAAGTATTGTACGATTTGGGGAAATACACCTTACGTCCGGAATCAGAAGACTCTCTAATGTTCTTATATCAAACATTAATAGATAACCCTACCATAGTAATTGAGCTTAGCGCTCACACCGATTCGCGCGGTTCTGATAAATCTAATCAGATACTTTCTGAAAATCGTGCAAAATCATGCGTTGATTTCCTAATTTCTAAAGGAATTGACCCAGAAAGATTAGTTCCAAAAGGTTATGGAGAAACCCGTTTATTAGTTACCGATGCTGAAATTGCTAAGCTAAAAACAGTTGAAGAAAAAGAAGCAGCACATCAAAAGAATCGTAGAACCGTATTCTCTGTAATTCGTTCTGATTATGTTCCTAAAGGTGGTTTACCATCAGAACCTGCTCCTGTTGCTCCAAAGAAAAAAGATGATGAAGAGGATGAAGAATAATTATAATTCATTCAAACTTCTTATAAACAAAAAATATCCCGACATTTGTCGGGATATTTTTTTACCATTTTATCAATAAACTATGCAAGAGAGCAGATATAATTTAAGAGGCGTTTCCGCTACTAAAGACGAAGTTCACAGTGCCATAAAAAATATTGATAAAGGTCTTTTTCCAAAAGCTTTTTGCAAAATAGTCCCCGATTTTTTAAGCGGTAGCGATGAACATTGTATAGTAATGCATGCCGATGGTGCCGGCACAAAATCCTCTTTAGCCTACGCCTATTGGAAAGAAACGGGTGATATTTCGGTTTGGAAAGGAATTGCTCAGGATGCCGTTGTAATGAATACCGATGATTTACTTTGCGTTGGCGCAACCGATAATATTTTACTTTCATCAACCATTGGCAGAAATAAAAATTTAATTCCGGGCGAAGTAATTTCTGCCATTATAAATGGTACAGAAGAAGTATTGCATATGCTTCGCAATAATGGTATCGGTATTTATTCAACAGGAGGAGAAACAGCCGATGTAGGCGATTTGGTAAGAACTCTTATTGTAGATTCTACAGTAGTTTGTCGAATGAAACGCTGCGAGATTATTGATAATAAAAATATTCAGGCAGGCGATGTAATTGTTGGTTTAGCTTCGTATGGACAAGCAAGCTATGAAAAAGAATATAATGGCGGAATGGGAAGTAATGGCTTAACATCTGCCCGCCATGATGTATTTGCAAAATATCTGGCAGAAAAATATCCGGAAACCTATGATAATGCAGTTCCTAAAGATTTGGTTTATTCCGGTAAAGTAAAATTAACTGATTATGTTGCCGGAACACCGCTTAATGCCGGCAAATTAGTGCTTTCGCCAACACGCACCTATGCTCCAATAATCAAAGAAGTTTTAAATAACTATCGGGCTCAAATTCACGGTATGGTGCATTGCAGCGGTGGCGGGCAAACCAAAGTGCTGCACTTTATAGATAATGCTCACGTAATAAAAGATAATTTATTTGAATTACCGCCATTATTTAAGCTTATTCAAGAACAATCAGGAACCGATTGGAAAGAAATGTATCAGGTGTTTAATATGGGGCACAGAATGGAATTATATGTGCCTGAAACTATTGCAAATAATATTATTGCAATATCTCAAAAATTTAATGTAGAAGCTCAAATAATAGGAAGAGTAGAAAAAGCAAATGAAAAGAAATTGACTATTCGTTCTCAGTATGGAGAGTTTATTTATTAGTTTGATTTTCGTCAGGCGTATTTTCTAAGGTATTTAAAGGTTTTTGAATAGTATTTTCCAAATCCATGGCTTGACGCTCGGCTTCGTTAATGGATTGGTTAATTTCACGCTGAATGGCGCCTGTTGCATTTTTAAATTCTCGTATTCCTTTGCCTAATCCACGTGCAATACCCGGAATACTTTTAGCTCCAAAAAACATGATAAAAACAAGAAGTATTAATACTACTTCGCCACCTCCAAGACCTAAAATAAAACCTAACGTCATCGCCTAAATTTATTTATGTTGCAAAGATAACTAAATGTTTTTCTAAATACATTTATCTTATAAATTGCTATACAAACGAACAATTAAAATTTTGATTTTTCATTTTTTTTTTTTT
>CALKJP010000145.1 GCA_937995645.1 uncultured Bacteroidia bacterium | reverse complement strand
TGCTATAATTGTTTGCTATAGAAATAATTGGTACAAAGTGTTGGTCTTTTTATTGTTTTGTATAATCGTGTGTAGTATTTGTCGATAATTACAATTCTTACATTTTCATCATCTTGTTTAGAGCCATAATTAATTTGACCTAAAACAGGAGGAATTTCTCTATTTCCTCTATGATACCAAATATTAAATGAGTGTATTAAATTTTTACTAAGCTGAAAGTTATTTCCAATCAATACATGCTGTTGATTAAATGATGCATTTTTTTGTTTCTGTATAGAAGCACTATCAATGTTGAAATATGAATAATTATTAAGAGAATAAATATTATACAATTTAACATAAAAGCTGTTTTTAAGAGTAGAATTATGAAAGCTTAAAAATTCGGAATGAGTATTAAAACTTGCTATGCTTGATGCAAATTTTAGTGAAATTCCTTTATTGAAAATATTATTGTTATCTAATTGAATACTTCCAGCAACAGCACTGCTTCCCCACAATGCCGAACTTGCACCATGTTGAACTGTAATATTATCAAACAATGAAACCGGAATAATAGACAAATCTGTTGTTCCATTCATTGCACTATTAATATTGATACCGTTCCATAATACAGCCGTTTGTGAAGCATTACCTCCCCTAAATGATGATGTTGCCAATGAACCGGGTCCGTAGTTTTTTATAAATAAATGCGATTGCTCAGATAGTAAAGTTGTAATAGCATTTTGAAAGTTTTGTTTAATCATTAAGGTGTCAAATCTTGTTTCTTTCATTAAACTTTTCGAAACATTTTTTCGCTGTGCATTTATCTCTACAGTTTTAAGATGTATTGTGTCTTGTGCTTTCAATTTTAATGAAAGCACAAGTACACAAATTATCTTCAAATATTTATAAAAACTATTTGACAAGTTTTAATGTTTGAACATTATTTTTATAAATTGATTGTATAATGTAAACTCCATTTGACCAATCTCTTGAATCTATGGTTACAGAGGAAGCAGTATGATGACCATGATAATGTATTTTACCGCTTAAATCATAAACAAATAAATCAGCTTCATCATTCAACAAAACATTAATGATATTATCAAATGGATTTGGAAATACACGGATAGAATTTTGCGAAGTTTCAATTTGATTTTCTGAAGTATTTACATTAAATTCTAAGGCTATTGCTTCAGGAGCAATTCTAAGATTGATAGAATCAAGAATTTGTCCATTTGTTCCATTAATTTTGTATAATTTACCAAATGATGAATAATCGGTATCGGTTAAATAAAAATGATTATTTACAAAATCATAGTCGGCCGAAGCATACATAAATAAAGGAGTAAATAATGGTGTTGATAAAAATGTATTTGTATTTAAATCGTATGCCTGAATACCCGTTGCAAAATTTCCATATAATACACCCTGATGCATTCTGATATATTCAATTATCCCAACATTAAAAAAAGTATCTGCGGTAGTTGCCGGATTGTATTTTAGTATTTTTCCGGAAGCATCACATATGCCATAAATATGATTATTATATACAAATAATTTTCCAATACCTGCAGCATCTTCTCCTAATATTTCATCTCTAACAAAAGTTTGTGTGGGTGCATGAATTACAGCCAATTTACCGATACTATCGGCATATACTCCCCATGGTGGATATAGATCAATAGTACCTTTTATGTTGTACGATACATAAATAGTATCATTTACCTGAACCATACCATTAACAGTTTGATTAACTTGAGATATTGAAAACAAAGGTTGCAGATTATGTTTATTGTAAACAGCAAAATAATCTCCTGAACCATACCATTTTCCTACAAATAAAAAGTTGCCAGAAACTTCTAATTTTTTTAATGCTGGAAAATAGGCTATTGCTTCGCGCTGATAAGTAGTTAAATTATATTTAACTATGCTGTCTTGAGCTGCTAAATAAGCATATCCACTATCTAAAACAATATCTTGTACCGATTCTACCTCTATTGTATCAAATACGGTATATATATTTGATGTTGGATTATACGCACCTATTGTTGCTCTATCCTGATAAGGTGCAGCAAATTCAAATATTCCGCCATTAGCAATTATCGCTTGCTTTAAGCTATAGCTTGATTGTGCATAAATGTTTGTACCAAACAATAACGTAATTGTGGCAAGTTTTAACAGTGTAAATTTGTTTTTCATAAAATTGATTAAATATTAAATGGTTAAACATTAAAATTTAATCAATGCATAACATAAAAAAGAGGATAATGAGGAATCATCTTCTGCATTATCGCTGCTTTTCTTCCCGAAAGCATTGATTGTATGTTGCAATGGCAGGTCTTCTGGCTTGTTCTACTTTTTGAAACCTTCCCATGAACCGTAGGCTCACAGTGGTAATAAGAACTCAAAAAGCTTAATATAGAACTTACAGCTGCGGGTACAGCTCCGGATTTACACCGGATTCCCTTTTAATTCTGATAGTAAATCAGAAACCAACGCGCTGCAAATATATATTTTTTTTGTAAAAAAAATTTATCTTGGCTTATGCAAGGCTAAAATGCTCTTTTAGACCAATTTTTAAAACGTTGTATCTGCATAGCATTTGCATTTTTTTGCTTTTGCAAATAGTACTGTTTATAATAAATTTCATGGGTTAATTCTATTTTAACATCTTTTTCTTTTCCTTGTCTGGCTATGGTAAGATGTAATGTTTTTTGTTTTATGCGTTTAAAGTATGCTATCCAGTCTTCAAAATTACCTGTAACAGTATAGCCTTCTATTGCCTTTAGCTCATCGCCTATTGCTATTCCTGCTTTATCTGCTTCACTATTGGGATAAACGGAGTACACCGTAGTTTTTCCTGCTTCTTGCAAAACTTTTATACCTAAGCGCGACTGATGTTCAAGCGGACTTGGCATAATACTCATGGTAAGCCCAATATAATCTAAACAATCTTCGAGTAAAGATTGATAATCTTTTGTTCCCGATATATAATTATCGAATAAATCGTTTAAAGCTCTTCCTGCATAGTGTTTACATATTCCTTTGTAATCTTCATAAGTATAGCCAATATTTTTGAGAGCAAAATTTTGATATAAATGTCGGCAAACATCATCCAACGAATATTTTTCGTCTGAATATTTTCTTATCAAAACATCGGTAGCAAATGCCAGTAAGCAACCTTCGGTATAAATAGAAACTTTTCTGTTTGGAATGCCCATTACATAACCATCCAGCCAAGTATCGAATGATGAATCAGCAACGGAAAGATAATATCTTCCAAAATTATCAAAGTGTTTTTGCAATTGAGAGTTAAAGGTTTCAAAATATTCGCGGTCGCTAAAAACTCGCGAACGATAAAGCATTAAATCGCCATAGTATGTTGTTAAACCTTCGTAAACAAAGCCTAATCTCGAATAATTTTCTTTTGAAAAATCGTAAGGCAACATTTCTTTTGGTCGAATAGCTTTAATATTCCAGGTATGAAATAATTCATGTGAACAAACACCTAAAACCTCGTTATAAAAAGATGTTTTATAAATATCATATTTAGGACCCATTACAATTACAGTTGAATTTTGATGCTCTACTCCATGATGGTATTTGTAAGGCAAAAAAATAAACAAGTAATGATATTCGTTTACCGGAAAAGATTTAAACAATTCATATTGTTCATGGGTATATAAAAAGAAATCGCTCAAAAATCTTGACCAATCGGGTTTTTCTAAGCCTTTAATCCAGATATTAAAATCAATACCTTCGTAAATAAAATGATTGTGTGCTAAATCAGGAGCAGCTAATACCGGGCAATCTGCCAGTTGTTGAAAATCATTTGCCTGATAGTATTTATCAGAAACTTTTTTTAATCCTGTAGCTATTTTAAATTCATCCGAAATATTTAAGTATATCTGACATCTTTCATTCATTCTACCGGCAACATACAAGCAACAGTTAACGGGATTTATATAAAATAAATCATCCGCTAAAAAACAACTGCCCGCTGTCATTTCAGCAGCATAGTAGCGATAATTAATTTTAATTGATTTTGCTCCATTGGCATGAATCAACCAGGCATCTTTTTCTATTTTTTCAAATGGAAGGCTATTGCCATTAGCATCACTAACATAAAAGGATTGAATATTTTTTGCAAAATTACCCAATTCATACCTACCGGGGCGCCAACGAGGGAGCCTAACCAATACCGAATCCTCTGAAAGATTATCAAATTCAAAACTTATGTCTATTAATTGCAGGTGAGGGTTTTTATAAGAAAAATTATAATACATAATAACAATTTTTGAACTATAAAAGTAGCTTACATCTTCCAACTCTGAAAAAAAAAATGTAGGTTTGGAAAAAAAATACATTTTATGCCTGCATTTAAGTTTAGAATTACTTTTGAAGATATTGAAGATGTATCGCGTGATATTGAAATAAAACCCAATCAAACTTTTGAGGATTTTCATTTTGCCATTCAAAATGCAATTGGTTTTGATGCTAAGCACAAAGCCGAATTTTATTTAAGTGATGATATGTGGCGCAAAGGAAAAAAAGTAAGTTTTGAAAAACTTGCCCAAATTAAATTGGTAGATGTAATTGATAATCCACATCAAAAATTTATTTACGAATATGACGATGGAAACTGGGTAATAAACATTGAATTATTTAAAATTGTTGCAGAAGACAATACAGTAAATTATCCACGTTGCGTAAAGTCTGTTGGTAAAGCTCCTAAGCAATACAAAAAAACAGATTTAAAACCTCCGGTAACTACACTTATTGATGAAGACCACAGCCAGATTAAGGAAGAAGAAAATATTGATGAAGCATTAATATATAGTCAGGCTGCTGAAATAGATATTGAATCAATAAGTGATGATGATGACATTGTAAACGGCTTTACCGAGGATATTGATGAAACTGAAGAAAACATTGAAGATGAAAATGAATTTGGTGAAGAGTTTGGTGATGGTATGGAGGGAGGAGAATTTGAAGAAGAATATTAATAACTTAAATTTTTTCATATATTTATTTCATTAAACAAATTTAGTATGGGATTTATTTCAGAATTTAAAAACTTTGCCATGCGAGGCAATGTTATTGACCTTGCAATTGGTGTAGTAATTGGTGGTGCTTTCAATAAAATTGTTGGCTCACTGGTAGATGACATTATTACACCTGCTGTATTAAAACCTGCTTTAGATGCAGCGAACCTTACCAATTTAGCTGAACTTAC
>CALKJP010000144.1 GCA_937995645.1 uncultured Bacteroidia bacterium | reverse complement strand
GATGGTAAACGCATGGTCTTTTCAGGTGTATATGAAGGAAGAACAGATATTTATGTTTACAGTATTGCATCAAATGCTCAGGAAGCCATTACAAACGATGTATATGATGATGTGCAACCAAGATTTATAAACAATTCAACTCAAATAATTTTCGCATCCAATCGTATGGACGACACATTACGTTTTAAGTCAAAAGAAGACATCATACAAAACTTATATAAAGATATTTTTATTTATGATTTAGAAACAAAATCACCAATACTTAAAAGAATAACCAACACTCCTGCTGTAGATGAAACACAACCTAGACCTTTTACTGAAGATAAATTTACCTATTTAAGCGTAAACGAAGGAATCCGCTCACGCTACATAGGAGTGATAGACAGTGTTATTAGCCATATAGATACGGTAGAGCATTATCGCTATGTTGTTAAAACTGCCAAACACAGCGATTATCCAAGAAATATTCTTGAACACGAATTTTATCCACAAGCAGGAAAATATTCAGAAATAATTTATCACAATGGTAAATACAAGTTCTTTGCAGGTAATTATAATAACGATGTATCAGGAATTAAATTTCAATTGCCGACTAATGCAACTAAAAAAAACGCATCAAAAACTGTGAAAGAACAAAAAACAGGAGATCCCCCCCCTACACCTGTATCGGAAAAAAAAGATACTGCAGTAAGCACAAGCACCAAGTTTAAAAGCGTAAAAGTTTTTGAAGAAAATACCGATAAAAAAATTGACATCAACAATTATCAGTTTGAAGAAAATATAGGTAAAAAGAAAGAAGTTAAGCAGGAAGAGAATAAAGATGTTACAACATCAAAACCGGAAACTCCAAGAAAAAACAACAATAATGAAGAAGTTACATTTAAACTTCCTGAACAACGCAATTATAACATCACCTATTATCCCGAATATTTGGTAACACAGTTAGATAACAGCTTTATGAATCAAAGCTATCAACCCTTTAATCCGATAAACGGAGGGTTTATAAATCCCGGATTAAATGTGTTTACCAAAATAGGAATGACCGATTTATTTGAAGACAGAAGAATATCAGGAGCTATGCGATTATCTACCAACTTGAACAATAATGAATATTATTTAAACTATGAAGACCGCACAAAGCGCTTAGACAAACAATACGTTTTACATCGTAATGCCATGACCTTTAGAAACGGCTTTAATATTACACGTGTTCATACTCACGAAGCAGCTTACAAACTTAAATGGCCCTTTAATGAAATTAAAAGTTTGCGCGGATTGATTAATTTCCGTCAAGACCGATTTGTTGCACAAGCCACAGATTTTACTAATTTACAAAAACCCAATTCCTACGATTACTGGATAAATGCAAAACTGGAATACGTGTTTGATAATACCATTAAACGCGGACTAAATCTATACAACGGTGTTAGATACAAACTTTTTGTAGAACAATACAAATTAATAAATCAAAAAGAAGTTGATATAAGCATTTTAGGAGGAGATTTTAGATTCTATCAAAAAATATATCGCGACTTTATATGGGCAAACAGAATTGCAGGATGTACTTCTATCGGTTCTCGTAAATTATTATTCTATGCCGGAGGAGTTGACAATTGGATTGCCCCAAAAACAAATAACGAAACCCCTCTTGATTTATCACAAAACTACATATTCCAAACATTGGGAACCCCCATTAGAGGCTTTATTCAAAATGCACGAAACGGAAATAATTTTGCTGTTATTAACAGCGAATTACGCTTCCCTGTATTTAAGTTTTTTGTGAATCAACCATTAAAATCCGATTTTTTACAAAACTTTCAGATTATAGCTTTTGGCGATATTGGTACAGCATGGGTTGGCAAATCACCTTTTTCAGAAAACAATACAAGCAACACCACTTTTATTGATGCCAATCCATTATTTATTACATTAAAAAATCAAAGAGAACCAATTATAGGTGGATACGGCTGGGGCTTGCGTAGTCGCTTGTGGGGATATTTCATCAGAGCCGACTGGGCATGGGGAGTAGAAAATTATGAAATTGGCCCTCGTGTATTTTATCTATCATTTAGTTTAGATTTTTAATATGACTGCAGGAACAATTATACTTCTTTTATTAATTGGACTTACTGCCGGATTTATGAGTGGCATGGTAGGTATCGGTGGCGGAGTTGTAATTGTTCCCATGCTGGTATATTTTTTAGCTTTCGATCAAAAAATGGCGCAAGGAACAACTTTGTTTATGTTTATGTTTCCAATCGGCATTCTGGGTGTTATTAATTATTACAAAAAAGGCTGTATAGATATTAAAACAGCTTTAATAATTATGAGCACTTTTTTTATTGGCGCTTACTTTGGTTCTAAAGCTGCACTAAAATTTGATCAGGATACTTTAAAAAAAATATTCGGAATTTTCCTTGCATTGGTTTCACTAAAACTCATCATTGGAAAATAATATACAGATGAGCCTTAAAGAAAAAATTAAAGAACAGTCAAAGGAATTATTGCAGGAAATAATTGCAATACGCAGGCATTTGCACGCTCATCCCGAACTTTCATTTCAAGAATTTGAAACCTCAAAATACATTTGTTCTGTTTTAGAAAAATGGAATATACCATACACTACCGGCTGGGTTAAAACAGGAATTGTTGCCATAATAAAAGGCAAAAATCCGGATAAAAAATGCATTGCGTTGCGTGCCGATATGGATGCCTTGCCAATACTTGAGACCGAAGGAAGAACTTATGGCTCAAAAAACACAGGAGTTATGCATGCTTGTGGACATGATGTACATACAGCCTCATTATTAGGTACTGCCAAAATTTTAAACGATTTAAAATACGAATTTGAAGGAAGCATTAAGTTAATTTTTCAACCGGGAGAAGAATTATTACCAGGTGGAGCATCCTTAATGATTAAAGAAGGCGTGTTAAAAAATCCAAATGTTGAGTGTATTTTCGGGCAACATGTTTTTCCATCACTTGAAGCAGGTAAAGTAGGGTTTAGAAAAGGCATGTATATGGCAAGCACCGATGAATTGTATTTAACAGTTATCGGGAAAGGTGGACACGCTGCCATGCCTAAGGACTACAATAACCCAATTTTTATTGCCGGTGAAATTTTAAAGCAACTCCATTCCTTTTTTATAGAAAAAAAAACAAACGATGTTCCAACAGTAATTGCCTTTGGTAAATTTGTAGCTAATGGTGCTACTAATATAATACCTGAAAAAGTAAGTGTTGAAGGCACATTTAGAACCATGGACGAAGCATGGCGTAAAGAAGCTCATGAAAAAATAACTGAGATAGCAACAACTGTTGCACAACAAATGCAAGGGAAATGTGAAGTTGAAATTCGTAAAGGATATCCTTTTTTAAGCAATAATGAAGATTTGACCGAAGAAGCCATTAAATCCGCCAAAGAATTTTTAGGCGATGATAACGTTATTGATTTAGACCTGCGAATGACAGCCGAAGATTTTGCATTTTACTCGCAAGAAATACCGGCTTGCTTTTATCGCTTAGGTACAGCTAATTTTGAAAAAGGAATTACGGCAGGAGTTCATACTTCGCAATTTGACATTGATGAAAATGCTTTAGAAACCGGAATGGGTTTAATGGCTTATCTGGCATTAAAGGAATTATCTATATAATTATGCAAACAAGCTTCTGAATAATTCCTCAATTTTTTTAACGGCAACAATTTCAATATTGAAACTTTTTTTGTCTAAGCCTTTTAAATTGTAGTGTGAGATATAAATTTTTTCGAAGCCTAATTTTTCTGATTCGGTTATGCGTGAATCTATCCGATTAACGGGACGTATTTCTCCTGAAAGACCAATCTCTCCAGCAAAACAAACATTTTGTGGTACAGGCAAATCTTCGCTCGAAGATAGAATCGATGTTACAACACTCATATCTATGGCTGGATCGTCAACACGAATGCCTCCTGCTATATTTAAGAAAACATCTTTTTGACCTAATCTGAAACCGACACGTTTTTCAAGTACTGCAAGTAACATATTTAATCTGCGTGCATCAAAACCTGTGGTGCTGCGCTGTGGTGTACCATATACCGCACTGCTTACCAATGCCTGTACTTCAATCAACATAGGGCGCATACCTTCCATAGTAGCTGCTATGGCTACTCCGCTAATTGGTTCTTCACGTTGTGTAATTAAAATTTCTGAAGGATTGTTTACTTGTCTCAAGCCTCCACTTTGCATTTCATAAATTCCTAACTCATTGGTTGAACCAAAACGATTTTTGGTAGTTCGTAATAAACGATAAATGTGATTTCTGTCACCTTCAAAATGCAAAACAGTATCTACCATATGCTCCAAAACCTTTGGCCCTGCCAATGTTCCTTCTTTAGTGATATGACCTATTAAAAAAACCGGAATACCACTTTCTTTGGCAAAACGCAACATTTCTGCTGCACACTCTCGTATTTGCGACACACTGCCTGGTGAGGAATCAATATACGATGTATGTAAGGTTTGAATAGAATCTATAATAAGTAATTGCGGCTCGATTTCTTCAACCTGCTTAAAAATATTTTGTGTGTTCGTTTCGGTAAGAATATAGCATTGTTCATTCTTTTTGTTTATGCGCTCTGCGCGCATTTTAATTTGCTGTTCGCTTTCCTCACCAGATACATACAAAACTTTTATCCCTTTTAATGATAAAGCTACTTGAAGCATTAAGGTTGATTTTCCAATTCCGGGGTCTCCACCAAATAACACCAATGAACCCGGCACCAAACCTCCTCCCAAAACACGATTTAACTCTGTATCAGGCATTATATAGCGTTCTTCTTCATTTAATTTAATATCGGTAATTGTTTGTGGCTTGGCTATTTTTGATTTTGATGTTGCAACACCGGTTAAGGTCTTTTCTTCTTTTTGTACTATTTCCTCCACAAAACTATTCCATGCAGCACAGGAAGGGCATTTACCCAACCACTTGGGTGATTGAAAACCGCAACTCTGGCAAAAATAGGCCGATTTTATCTTGCTCATTTTTCTCCCTTAATTTTTTTTTCAATGTTAGTGGTAGAATAACCTTCTAAATATTCTATCAATTCTACTTTACCGCCTTGCGCCATTACAATATCAGCTCCAACTACTTTATCTATGGTATAATCAGCACCTTTAACCAATACATCAGGTTCAATGGCTTTTATTAATTCATAAGGTGTGTCTTCATCAAAAAGAATTACAGCATCTACAAATTGTAGAGATGCTATAATCATGCTTCGCGATTTTTCATCATTAATTGGTCGGCTATATCCTTTCCCCAAACGCTTTATAGAGCTATCGGTATTTACACCAACAATTAATCGTTTACCCAAATCTCTGGCTTTTGATAAATAATCTATATGTCCTAAATGAAGTATATCAAAACATCCATTGGTAAACACAATGGTATCATTTTTCAATCGCCAGGCTATCACAGCTTTTTTTAGCTGCTCCAGCGTAAATATTTTATTGGAAATAATTTCAAGATACCTCATGATTTTGTTTAATTACTATTTGTTTTAAAGTAAAATATGGTAAAAATTCATCATGCAAGTTCCATCTCTATGCCGTAGGCGGGTTTAAATTATAAAAATTATTTACGGATAAAAGATATGGCAAATAGGGAAATAAAACCAACAATTAAAATCATACTTGTTTGCCCTGCCCATGCTATCCAGCTAAAAGCAAATCCAAACTCTTTACTTACACCATATAAAATTAATGTCTGTGTAACCAACATGTGATATGCTCCAATACCACCCTGAACGGCAATTATACCAACGCTTCCGGCAATAAACGATGCAAATACTCCACCCAAAGACACA
>CALKJP010000143.1 GCA_937995645.1 uncultured Bacteroidia bacterium | reverse complement strand
CGGTATGTACATTGGAAAATTGGGCGATGGCTCCGCGCAGGACGATGGTATTTACATTCTCATTAAAGAAGTGTTAGATAACTGTATTGATGAACATGTAATGGGCTTTGGAAATAAAATTGAAGTAAGCCTGAAAGATAAAAAAGTAAGCGTGCGCGATTATGGTCGTGGTATTCCATTAGGAAAAGTAATTGATTGTGTTTCTAAAATTAACACCGGTGCCAAATACGATTCGCAGGCATTTAAAAAATCGGTAGGATTAAACGGGGTGGGTACCAAAGCGGTAAATGCCCTTTCCTCTTGGTTTTCGGTGCAATCGTTCAGAGACGGCAAAACCAAATTAGCCGAATTTGAAAAGGGATACCTTGTAAAAGATGCTCCTCTTGCAGATACTAAAGAACCTAACGGTACTTTGGTTTCATTTATTCCTGATGATACCATTTTTGTTAATTACCGCTTTGTATCGGAGTATATTGATAAAATGCTTTGGAACTATGCATATCTTAATCCGGGTTTGTCAATATATTTTAATGGCAAACGATTTTATTCCGAAAATGGATTGCTCGATTTATTAAACGAAACTTTAAGTGAAACCATTGAATATCCAATAATTCACCTTAGAGGTACAGATATTGAAGTAGCCATTACACATGGTAATTCCTATGGCGAAGAATATTATAGCTTTGTAAACGGGCAAAACACCACACAAGGAGGCACTCATTTAGCTGCATTCAGAGAAGCATTTGTAAAAACTATTCGTGAATTTTATAAAAAAGATTTTGATGCAGTTGATATAAGAAGATCTATTATTGCAGCTATTAGTATAAAAGTTCAAGAACCTGTTTTTGAATCGCAAACCAAAACCAAATTAGGTTCACCAGAAATAGCTCCGGGTGGTCAAAGCATACGCGCATTTGTAAACGATTTCTTAAAAACAGAACTTGATAATTATTTACACAAAAATCCCGATACGGCAGAAGCATTATACAAGCGCATTATACAATCAGAAAAAGAGCGTAAAGAACTTGCGGGCATTCAAAAACTAGCACGTGAACGTGCTAAAAAAGTAAGCCTACACAATAAAAAACTGCGTGATTGCCGTGTACATTACAATTCAAACCATGAATTAAGACAAGAAACATCCATCTTTATTTGTGAGGGGGATTCAGCTAGTGGTTCTATTACTAAAGTACGCGATGTAAATACACAAGCAGTTTTCAGCTTAAAGGGTAAACCACTTAACTGTTTTGGTTTAACTAAAAAAATAGTTTATGAAAATGAAGAATTTAACTTGCTGCAAGCCGCTTTAAACATTGAAGACGGTTTAGAAAATCTGCGTTATAACAACGTTATTCTAGCTACCGATGCCGATGTGGATGGTATGCATATACGTTTGTTATTAATTACTTTCTTTTTGCAGTTTTTCCCGGAACTGGTTAAAAACGGACACTTATACATACTTCAAACGCCACTTTTCCGTGTAAGAAATAAAAAAGAAACAATTTATTGCTACAGTGAAGAAGAGCGACAAAGAGCAGTAGAGAAATTAGGCCCCAAGCCCGAAATTACCCGATTTAAAGGACTGGGAGAAATTTCACCCGATGAGTTCAGAAACTTTATTGGAAAAGATATGCGTCTTGAGCCTGTAATAGCTGGAAAAGAAATGGCATTTAAAGAAATGCTCTCTTTCTATATGGGTAAAAATACTCCCGAACGACAAGATTTTATAATTGAAAATTTAAAAGTAGAAAAAGACGTAGTAAATGAATAGTTGATTAGAAGATTAGAAGATTAGAAGATTAGAAGATTAGAAGATTAGAAGATTTGAATGTGATATGATTAAATATAAAAAAATCACGATGTATCATATATAAGATGTATATATGCAAAAATTAAATTTCCCCTCTCGAGAGGGGATTAAGGGGTGTGTAAAAGAAGCACCTTAAAATACAACCAATATTTTAAAACCTAAATTTTAAATGTAATAATTTAATTTTCAACAAAAAACAATAATACTTTAATACAATATAAATGGAAGAGAATAACAATTCAAACCACGAGCAGCAAGATAACGGAAGAGTACGACACGTTTCCGGAATGTATGAGAGCTGGTTTTTAGATTATGCATCCTATGTAATTTTAGAGCGTGCCGTCCCGGCAATGGAAGATGGTTTAAAACCCGTGCAGCGAAGAATTTTACATTCCATGTGGGAACTGGAAGATGGGCGATACAACAAAGTTGCCAATATTATTGGTAATACCATGAAATACCATCCGCATGGCGATGCCTCAATAGGCGATGCCATGGTTCAAATGGGACAGAAAGATTTACTAATTGATACACAAGGTAACTGGGGAAATATCTTAACAGGCGATGGCGCAGCTGCACCACGTTATATCGAAGCTCGTCTTTCAAAATTAGCATTAGAAATTTTATTCAATCCCAAAACAACACAATGGGGTTTAAGTTACGATGGAAGAAATAAAGAACCCATTTATTTACCCGTAAAATTTCCCTTATTACTTGCTCAAGGCGTAGAAGGTATTGCAGTTGGATTATCCTGCAAAATCTTACCACATAATTTTAACGAACTAATTGATGCTTCTATTGACATTTTAAGAGGAAAAAAAACTGTAATTTATCCCGATTTCCCAACAGGAGGCATGATAGATGTTAGCAATTACAACGATGGCGCAAGAGGTGGAAAAGTACGCGTAAGAGCAAAAATTTCGTTGATTGATAAAAAGACACTGGTAATTACAGAAATTCCTTTTGGTACTACCACACAATCCTTAATTGATTCTATTATTCTTGCTAATGATAAAGGAAAAATAAAAATTAAAAAAATTGAAGATAATACTTCAGAAAATGCAGAAATAATCATCCATCTTCAACCCGGAGTTTCTCCAGATGTTACCATAGATGCATTATATGCCTTTACTTCATGCGAAGTTTCTATTTCGCCTAATGCCTGCGTCATTCATAACGATAAACCAATTTTCTTAGGTGTTACCGATATTTTACGTTTCTCAACTCAGCAAACTTTAGAATTGCTACGTAAAGAGTTGCAAATACGAATGAATGAGTTGGAAGAAGCATGGCATTTCTCATCATTAGAAAAAATATTTATCGAAAAACGCATTTACCGAAAAATTGAAGAAGAAGAAACATGGGAAGGAGTATTAAATGCTATAAACACAGGTTTAATGCCTTATAAAAAAATGTTTAAACGCGATATAACGGATGATGACATTGTAAAACTTACCGAAATAAAAATTAAACGCATCTCTAAATTCGATTCTTTTAAAGCAGATGAACATATTAAAGGACTGGAAGATGAAATGACAGAAGTACAACATCATTTAGATAATATTACCGATTATACGGTAGAGTATTACAAAAACCTTAAAAAGAAATACGGTAAAGGGCGCGAGCGCAAAACTGAAATTAAACCATTCGAAACCATTGTTGCAACACAGGTTGCAGCAGCAAACGTAAAATTATATGTAAACCGCGAAGAAGGATTTGCTGGGTATGCTATGAAAAAAGATGAATACGTTTGCGATTGTTCCGATTTGGATGATATCATTGTTTTCAGACAAGACGGAACCATGATAGTAACAAAAATATCTGATAAAGCATTTGTTGGAAAAGATATTTTATACATCAATGTATTTAAGAAAAATGATGAGCGTACCATCTATAATTTAATTTATCAAGATGGTGCTAAAGGAGCTACTTATGCCAAACGCTTTGCCGTTACCGGAGTTACCAGAGATAAAGTGTACGATTTAACCAAAGGAACAAAAGGCTCTAAAGTGCTTTATTTTACAGCAAATCCAAATGGCGAAGCCGAAATTGTTTCTATTAATCTCAAATCATTACCCAATATAAGAAAACTGCAATTCGATTTTGATTTTGCCACATTAGCCATTAAATCAAGAAGTGCACAGGGTAATATTATAACTAAATATCCCGTTAAAAAAGTTGTACAAAAAGAACAAGGAATTTCAACATTAAGTGCCCAAAAAATTTGGTTTGACGATACCGTACAGCGATTGAATACAGATGGCCGAGGAACTTTTTTAGGAAGCTTTAAAGCAGATGATAAAATTTTAACCATCAATCAAAATGGTGAATATCGCCTTACAGGATACGATATTTCTACACACTTTGATGAAAACATGGTTCACATCGAAAAATTTAATCCTAAAAAGATAATTACTGCAGTGTACTATGATGGCGAAAAAAAAGAATACATTTTAAAACGCTTTTACCCTGAATTAACAGATAAAAAAGTAAATTTTATATCAGAAACTCCAGGATCTTATTTAGAAATTGTTTCTACCGATATGTATCCTATACTGGAGTTAAAGTTTGCAAAATCGAAAGATAAAGACCAGCATACGGAACAAATTAATGTTCACGAATTTGAATCAGTAAAAAATTTAAAAGCAAAAGGTAAACGCTTAACAGCTCACAAGATTAAAGAAATTAATTTGCTGGAACCCTTACCGGCAAGCGAAGATTATCCAAAAGATGAAGTAGAAGAACTTGAACCAAGTCTTTTATTGCCAAGTGAAGAAAAACCTTTAACAGTAAATGAAAAAGAAAAAAAAACAGGGACTAATGAGAATAAAAAAGAATTAACACCGGAAGATATCAAACGTATTCAGTTGAACTTTGATTTTGATGAGTAGCAAATATTGTTTTAGTTTTGATTTATGATTTATAGAAGCAAAGCACCATTAAGAATAGGATTAGCAGGCGGTGGCACCGATGTAAGTCCTTATTGCGATTTATATGGTGGAGCCATATTAAATGCTACGGTAAGTCTTTATGCCTATGCTTCTATTGAACCATTGGATAACGGCAAAATTGAATTTGTTGCAGTAGATAGAAATGAAAGTGATGTTTTGAATTCCTCTGAAACATTATCTTTTAATGGTAATTTAGATTTGCTTAAAGGAGTTTACAACAGAGTTGTTAAACAATTTATACAAAAACCTTTATCATTCCGATTAACAACCTTTGTTGATGCACCTGCAGGTTCAGGACTTGGAACATCATCTACTTTGGTTGTAGCTGTTTTAGGAGCATTTGCAGAATGGTTAAAATTACCTTTGGGCGAATATGAAATTGCACATTTAGCTTACGAAATTGAGCGTATAGATTTAAAAATGGCAGGTGGAAGACAAGACCAATATGCCGCTACATTTGGCGGAGTAAACTTTATGGAATTTTACAAAGATGACAAAGTAATTGTAAACCCATTACGAATAAAAGATGCTTACTTGAGCGAACTGGAGCATAATCTACTTTTGTTTTATACCGAAACAAGCCGATATTCATCTGAAATAATTGAGCAGCAAGCCAGAAACGTAACTGAAAAAAAACAGGAATCAATTGATGCCATGCATCATTTAAAAGAGCAGGCAGTAATGATGAAAGAAACAGTATTAAGAGGAAATATTCATCAAATAGGTGAGATTCTGGAATTTGGCTGGCAGCATAAAAAGAAAATGGCAGGAGGTATAAGTAATCAATTGATTGATGATATATATAATGCAGCAAAAAATGCAGGAGCAACAGGTGGTAAAATATCCGGTGCAGGTGGCGGTGGATTTATGATTTTTTATTGCCCCGATAATACGCGCTATAAGGTCATTGAAGCCATTGAACAGTTTGGCGGAAAAGTAAAAAGTTACACATTTACAAAAGAAGGTTTAAGAACATGGACCATATAAATTTTATTAAAGAAAAAATTCAAGCATCTATCGATGTTAAAACATTGATAATGTCAAACACCGTATTACTTGAAACAATTTTAAAAGTTGCTGAAGAAATTGTTAATACCTATAAACACAATGACGGTAAAGTTTTGTTTTGCGGAAATGGAGGTAGCGCTGCCGATGCACAGCACATTGCAGCAGAGCTATCAGGAAGATTTTACACCGATCGCGAACCGCTTTTTGCAGAAGCCTTGCATGTAAATTCATCTTATATGACCGCTGTTGCCAACGATTACTCATATAATGAAGTTTACTCTCGCATGGTGAAAGCTGCCGGTAGAAAAGGAGATGTGCTAATTGCCATTTCTACTTCCGGCAATTCTGCCAATGTGGTTAAAGCTATTGAAGAAGCCAATAAACGAGGAATGATTACTGTAGGAATGACAGGCGAAAAAGGAGGGAAGATGAAAGATTTGTGTAAATACATTATCAATGTTCCATCAAACGATACTCCTCGTATTCAGGAATCACATATTCTTATTGGTCATATTTTATGCGAAATAGTTGAAAGCAGAATGTTTTCTTGACTCAGTATATAAATCAATTCTGTCCTTTGAAAACTGTTTTCTGTAAACTTTAATAAAAATATGCTCAAAGAAGCCCTTATACTTGCCGGTGGATTAGGTACTCGTTTACAGAGTGTGGTTAGCGATGTGCCAAAACCTATGGCTCAAGTTGCAGGAAAACCTTTTGTTGAATATATTTTAATTTATTTAAAAGAATTTGGAATAGAACGCGTAGTATTTTCTATTGGCTATAAAGCGGAAGTATTTCAAAAATATTTTGGAAAAAACTATCAGGGAATTGAATTAGAATATATAATAGAAAAAGAGCCATTAGGCACAGGTGGCGCACTAAAATTAGCCTTAGAATGTTGTTTAAACAACGAAATACTTGTTTTAAATGGCGATACCTTTTTTAATATCGAACTGGATGATTTATGGATTTTTCATCAGTTGCATCAGGCAGATTTTACAATGGCCTTAAGAGAAGTTGAAAATGCCTCTCGATACGGAACTGTAAAATTAAACGAAAATAGCAAAATAACAGCATTTATTGAAAAAACAGGTAAAGAAGAACCTGGAACAATAAATGCTGGATTATATATATTAAACAAAACAGTTTTTAGTAAATACCAATTTCCTGATAGATTTTCATTAGAAAAAGATTTTTTTGAAAAATACTTATCTAAACTTTCCTTATTTGGATGCGTGTGTGAAGGGTATTTTATAGATATTGGAATACCTGAAGATTATAAAAAAGCTCAAGATGATTTCAAAACCTTTGATAATAGATAAAAGCTGGACTTTGTTTTTAGATAGAGATGGCGTTATAAACGTTAAACTCGAAGGCGATTATGTAAAAAAGATTGAAGAATTTAAATTCACCGAAAATGCCGTAAAAGCCATTGCCAAAGCTAAGCAGTTATTTGGAAAAATAGTGGTTGTAACCAATCAGCAGGGAATTGCCAAAGGATTATATACCGAAGAAGATTTGAATAAAGTACACGATTTTATGCAAACTCAGTTAGCCAAAGAAAATGCACGGATTGATAAAATTTATTTTTGCCCTGCATTAAATGGAGATAATCGGTATAACTGTCGTAAACCGGATATAGGAATGGCGCTGCAAGCTAAAAACGATTTTCCTGAAATAGATTTTTCAAAATCAGTAATGGTAGGCGATTCGATGAGCGATATGGAGTTTGGGCGAAAGTTGGGAATGTACACGGTATTTATTGCAGAAGATTCTTTAAAAGCAAATAAAAACAAAGATTTGATTGATACTCACCACGCTTCATTATTCAATTTTATTCAAACACTTTAAAATTATTTTATATTATAAATTACTTATACAAGCTTATCATTTAAATTTATTATAATCTTTTTTCTTATTTCTTAACTCTTATTCTTCTACGAGTATCAGTGAGTATAAACTGTTTTTATAAAGCTTAAAATTTAAACCAAACCAATTAATATGTAAAACAAATTAAACCCAATTTAGGCATTAAAAATTTTATAGAGGCATCCAGAAAG
>CALKJP010000142.1 GCA_937995645.1 uncultured Bacteroidia bacterium | reverse complement strand
TACCTGATTATTTATTAGGCTTCAGTTCAAACTGGGAAATAGGAATTTTCGGAAAAATTCAAAAAAGAAAAAAAGCAGCATTTTTTAAAATGCTGGCAAGTGAACATGGTAAGCATTTAATTACCACACAAATAGTTGCCGAAGTAGCACGAATGTATTACGAACTGCTTTCGGTTGATACCGAAGTTGAAATTTTAAGAAACAATATCCATTTACAAGAAAAAGCATTTGAAATAATAGAAATTCAAAAACAAAGCGGTAGAATAAATGAATTAGCTGTAAAACAATTTCAAGCCCAATTGCTTCATGCTAAAACTATGGAAGCTATTAAAATTCAGGAACAAACTGCACTTGAAAATAATTTAAACTATTTATTAGGCAAATACCCTCAAAAAATTAACAGAAAAGATACTATTGAAATAAGCGATTTACCTGAAACATTAAAAACCGGAGTTCCTTCGGAATTATTACAAAACAGACCTGATGTAATGATGGCAGAAAAAGAATGGCTTGCCGGAAAAGCAGAATTAAAAGCAGCAAAAGCAGCCTTTTATCCAAGTATAAATATCAATGCCAATTATGGCGTTAATGCTTTTAAATCAGCCTTGTTATTTAATACACCTGCATCTATTGCTTATATTTTAATTGGAAGTATAACCAACCCGCTACTTAATCGTCAACATATTATGGCAGCATATAAATATGCAATTACTCAAAAAAATGAAGCATTTTTAAATTATCAAAAAACCTTATTAAAAAGTGTAGAAGAAGTTAACACAGAACTTAGCAGATATAAAAATTACGAAAAAGCAGCTGCATACAAGCAAGAAGAAGTTAAAACTATGAAAGAAGCAGTAGCCATTTCAAACGAATTATTCTTAACAGGATATGCCAATTACATGGAAGTTTTAATGACACGTCAAAGCCGCCTTGAGTCAGAATTAGCCCTAACTCAGGCTCGCAAGGAATTATTTATTGCATCCATCAATTTATACAAAGCATTAGGCGGTGGTTGGAGATAGGATTTTTTCGTATATTTAAATTCGTTAAACAAAATTATTTATGAAAAAAATTCAATTAGTTTTTATTGTTGCAACATGCTTTTTTTATTCATCTTTTACTTGGGCTCAAAATAAAGCATCTGATTTTTATCGGATTGAATTTTATACTGAAGATAATAAAATAGGATTTTATGATACCCCAGCTGACTATCATATAAACGAAGATTTTAATAGCTACTTATCTAATCTTAAAGGTTATTTAATGTACCTATCAGCGAATTACTCAGATGTCCCTAAAATGTATTTTGAATTTGAAAAACTTCTTCCTGATACCAATGCTATTAAAATAAAATTTAAAAATTTAATAGATAATGATAAGCAGTTCAATATATTTCTACACAATAGTTTTAATAAAAAAACTATTCCTCCTCTTCATATAGACAGCTTGGTTTATAAAGTTTCAAGATTTTATTATGTACATATATTTCAGGATGTATTGGCAGCACATTTTTGTGTTGGAATTAACGGATTATTTGAGCAAAAAAAATCAGAATACGACCCATATTACAATGCTTTTGCTTTTAATTGTATTTACAATGATTTTGGAACCGAAAAATTTTCAGAATATTTAAACGATATTGGCGATAAAATAAATAAAAAAACAAGTGAAGATGTAGCTAAAGAACTTAGAGAAAAAGTATATAAAAAAGTTATAAATGATAATGAAATGAAAAAACACTTAATATCCGAATACGAATCGAAAAAAGATTTATTAAATTTTGAGCTTATTTATTAAGCCTGCTTACAAAGGCATATACACTACTTTCTTGGTTTCAAAAAAATCAGACTGAAAGTAATTACTTAAATCGTATAATTTTATTTTATTGATAAAAGGTTTTAACTCTTCGCTCAAATCGCCACCTTTTAAATATAATATGCCGTTTGGCAAAGCATTTTTTTTTTCTTTTTTTACTTTTTGCTTTACCCATGTTACAAATTCAGGAAACTGCGTAACGGCACGACTTACAATAAAATCAAACTTTTCATTTATCTGTTCTACTCTGCTGTGTGTGGCTTTTACATTTTTTAACCCAAGAGCTGAGGCAACTTCATTCACCACTTTTATTTTTTTTCCGATGGAATCAACTAAATGGAAATTGCTATCAGGAAATAAAATAGCTAGTGGAATACCCGGAAAACCACCACCGGTGCCTACATCAAGTATATTTGTTCCGGGAGTAAATGAAATTACTTTTGCAATACCTAAAGAATGTAATACATGTCGTTCATAAAGCTCGTCAATATCTTTGCGTGAAATAACATTTATCTTTTCGTTCCATTCTTTATACAAAGGCAAAAGCATGGCAAATTGTCTTTCCTGCTCTGATGTAATTTCCGGAAAATAGTTTTTGATTAAGTCAACACTCCGAAGCATAATTATTAAATTTTATCTTCGGTATTTTTAAGAATATTAAATAAAAATTCTCTGGCTCTAAATAGTTGCGCTTTTACGGTTCCAATTGGTAAATCAAGCATAACCGATATTTCTTCGTATGAGTATTCTTTAAAATAACGTAGTTCTACCAATTCGCGATAGCGCGGTTTTAATTTTTCAACTACTTCGCGCATCAATTTTATTTTTTGCTTTTTTATGGCGTTTTCTTCAGGATCTAAATTGCCGGATTTAATATCCATCGTCATTTCTCCACCTTCATCATTTCCTAAAGGTTTATCAAGCGACATTAGATTCTCCAACTTACGTTTTCTTATAAAATCAATTCCATTATTCGAAGCAATTTTAAAAAGCCAAGTACTGAAAGCATAATTAGGCGTATATTGATGTAAACGGCTGAAAGCTTTTCCAAAAGCCTCGATGGTTAAATCTTCCGCATCATCTTTATTATTTACCATTTTTAATAATAAAAAATAAATGGAATCTCTGTAACGAGCCATTAACTCCGCATAGGCTTTTTGGTCGCCTTGTTCAACAGCTCGCTTTACAAGTTGGTAATCATATTGTGCTTTAGATGATAAATTGTCTAATTCCATGGAACGTTTTTCGTTAGTTTGGAAGATATATACAGATACGGTTGGATAAATATAAATAAAATCTCTAAAAATGGTGTATAATATAATAAATCTTTTTCGTTAAGTTTTATCATGGCTTTTCGGTAAACTATTAACTGAATAATACTTCTGAATAAAATTAAGCCCGGTAAAATATATATTGCATATTGCATTACTGCTAATATTGTAATCAATAAATAAAATAAAACAGGTAATAGATAAACATATCCTAAAAATAATTTAACTGATGTACGGTATAATGACGCAGTTGTTAAATGACGTTTTTTTTGCCATGCCCATTCGGTAAACGTTTTTTTAGGTGTTGAAATAGTGTGAGATTCGTATGAGTAAACAATTGCTACGTTATCTTTTTTAGCTACGCGATGTATAAATAAATCATCATCGCCCGATGCTATGTGTGTATGATTGGCAAATCCTTTATTTCTAAAAAAAACATTGGTTTTGTAAGCCAAATTTCTACCAACTCCCATATATGCTTTACCCTTTAATGCAAATGAAAAATATTGCATGGCAATTATAAATGTATCATATCGAATAAGTTTGTTTAACAAACCCGGAAGTTTTTCATAAGCACCATATCCTAATACAATCTCGGCTTTATCAGTAAACTGAGCGCTAATTTCTTTAAGCCATTGATCGCTTGCCGGAACACAATCAGCATCGGTTAATACAACCGTATCATATTTAGCACCTTTAATTCCTAAGGTAAGTGGAAATTTTTTCCCAATTTTATAAGGACGATCTTCTTTTACAGTAATTATTCGTAAATGCGGATACTTTTTTTCATATTCTTCTAAAACTATTTTACTTTCATCTTGCGAATAATCATCTACCACTATTACCTCATATTCAGGATAATCTTGCGTTAAAACAGGTGGAAGATTTTTAATTAAATGCTGCTCTTCATTTTTTGCACAAATAATTACCGATACTGGTTTTAAATTTAATGTTGATGGCTTAGCAGGTTTGTGAAATGCAAATTTCCCGTAGCTATATAAATATACTAACACCTGTAAAAGAAAAACAATAACCAAACAACAAAACAATACTAAACCTAGTAACAATTCAGAATGAATCTGCATAACTTCTTCTTAATTATGATATGCACAAAACTAATAATAAGATAATACAGCAATAAATGTATCTTTGTGCGACTTATAAACAAGCTGCATGAAATTTACCATTGCCAAAACTGACAAAGAAAGTAAAGCAAGAGCCGGTGAGATATTAACAGATCACGGCAGTATTTCCACCCCGATTTTTATGCCTGTTGGCACGTTGGGTTCTGTTAAGGCAGTACACCAAAGAGAACTTGAGAACGATATTAAAGCAAAAATTATTTTAGGCAACACTTATCATCTTTATTTACGACCCGGATTAGACACTTTAAATAAAGCAGGCGGTTTACATAAATTCAACAACTGGAATCATCCCATACTAACCGATAGTGGTGGCTATCAAGTATATTCATTGTCTGAAAAAAGAAAAATTACTGAAGATGGTGTAAAATTCACCTCGCATATTGACGGTAGTAAACACTTTTTTACACCTGAAAATGTAATGGATACGCAACGCATTATTGGTGCAGATATTATCATGGCTTTTGATGAATGTACCCCTTACCCTTGCGACCATCGCTATGCAAAAAAATCAATGGAAATGACTCATCGCTGGTTAAAGCGTTGTATTGACCGATTTGACAGTACCGAGCCTTTATACGGATATAATCAAACTTTATTCCCTATCGTTCAAGGAAGCGTTTATAAAGATTTACGCATACAATCAGCAGAAACCATTGCATCATTTGAGCGTGAAGGAAATGCTATTGGTGGATTATCTGTTGGCGAACCCGCAGAAGAAATGTATGAAATGACTGAATTGGTATGCGATATACTTCCCAAAGATAAACCACGTTATTTAATGGGCGTTGGCACTCCCGTAAATATTTTAGAAAGTATTTCTCTCGGAGTTGACATGTTTGATTGTGTAATGCCAACACGCAATGCGCGCAATGGAATGTTATTTACAAGTAAAGGAATTATCAACATCAGAAATGAAAAATGGAAAAACGATTTTTCACCCATTGATGAAGATGGCATAACATATGTTGACACCTATTATTCAAAAGCATATTTACGACATTTAACCATTTCAAAAGAAATTCTGGCAGCACAAATTGCATCAATACATAATTTAGGATTTTATTTGTGGTTAGTTAATGAAGCCAGAAAAAATATTTTAGAAGGAACATTTAAACCATGGAAAGATAAAATGATTAAACAATTAGCACATAGATTGTAGTGAAAAATCATTTAAAATTAATTGACCGTTATATCATAAATAAATTCCTCGGCACTTTCTTCTATGCTATTGCCTTAATTATTGCCATTACCATTGTATTTGATATATCTGAAAAAATTGAAGATTTTATTTCAAAAGATGCTCCCCTATCAGCCATTATATTTGATTACTATGTAAACTTTATTCCCTACTTTGTAAACCTCTTTAGTCCACTATTTACATTTATTGCCGTTATTTTCTTTACTTCACGCATGGCATACAATACCGAAATAATTGCCATTTTATCCAGTGGCGTTAGCTTTAACAGATTATTGCGACCTTACATGTATTCTGCAACAGTTATTACCATTTTATCCCTTTTGTTGAACAATTTTATCATCCCGCCTGCAAACGCAAAACGTCTTGATTTTGAAAACACATACATTAGAAATGCTTTTTATTTTAGCGAACGCAATTTGCATCGTCAGGTAAGTCCCGGCACTTTTGTGTATTTCGAAAGTTATAATAATCAGCGAAACATAGGTTACAAATTTACTCTTGAAAAATTTCAAGACAATATATTAACTTATAAACTATCATCTGATTACATTCGTTGGGATACAACAGTTAATAAATGGGAAGTTGAAAATTATTTCGTACGTAAAATTGAAGGAATAAATGAAAAAGTAGAAAAGGGCGATAAAAAATATATTGAAATAAATCTATTACCGGATGAATTTAACCGAAGAGTTGATAATGTAGAAACCATGAACCTATTTGAACTTAACCACTTTATTGCCGAAGAAAAATACAAAGGTTCAGAAAATGTTGTGTATTACGAAATAGAAAAACACAAACGCTTAGCAATGCCCTTTGCTACTTTTATTCTAACCATTATCGGTGTTGCCGTTGCAAGCAGAAAAGTTAGAGGAGGAATTGGTTTACACATCGGTATTGGTTTATTAATTGCTTTCTCTTACATTATGTTTCAGCAAATTGCCATCACCTTTGCTACCAATGCAGGACTATCAGCCATGATAGCCATGTGGATACCCAATGCACTGTATCTTATATTAGGACTTTATCTGCTTAAAATAGCTCCAAAATAATTCGTTTTAAAAGTTTTAAATTACTAACAATGGTTGATAAATTTTATCATCCAAATGAGCTGCTTTAACCATTTATTTACGAGCTAATAACTTATTTTTATGCTTCTTAAAAATTTATACCAATGAATGAAGAAAGCAGATTATTCAGAAAAATTGCAACACAACTTTCCATTGCCGAATCGCAAGTAAAAGCAACCGTAAAATTATTAGACGAAGGTGCTACTATTCCATTTATTTCGCGTTACCGTAAAGAAATGACCGGCAGTTTAGACGAAGTGCAAGTAGCCGCCATTCGCAATGAAATAGAGCGCTTACGCTTATTGGATAAAAGGCGTGAAAGCATTATGGAATCTATCGAAAATCAGGGTAAGCTCACACCTGAATTAATTGCTCAAATTATAGCAGCAGAAACACTCTCGCAATTAGAAGATATTTATTTGCCTTACAAACCCAAGCGCAGAACACGCGCTACCATTGCCCGCGAAAAAGGCTTAGAGCCTTTGGCCGAATTAATTTTTAAACAAGAAAAAATTGACTTGGAAACCGAAGCTGAAAAATATTTTTCAGATGAACATGAAATAAAAACAGTAGAAGATGCACTTTCAGGAGCTAGAGATATTATTGCTGAATGGGTAAACGAAAATGCAGATGCAAGAGAAAAAATTCGTCAGCTTTTTAAAGAGCAGGCATTTATTAAAAGTAAAGTTGTAAAAGGCAAAGAAGCAGAGGGTGAGAAATTTAAAGATTATTTCGACTGGGAAGAAAAATTAAGCCAATGCCCATCGCATCGCTATTTAGCCATGCGAAGAGGCGAAAACGAAGGCGTGCTTTCATTAACAATTGAACCGGATGAAGATGCAGCCATAGAAATTCTCAATCGCATTTTTGTAAACGGTAATAACAGCGCATCCAACCAAGTAAAAGAAGCCGTAGAAGACGCCTATCATCGTTTAATGAAATCTTCTATCGAATCTGAAATTAGAATAGATACTAAAAAATCTGCTGATGAAAAAGCCATACAGGTATTTGCCGAAAACCTGCGCGAACTGCTTTTAGCACCACCATTAGGACAAAAAGCAATTCTTGCCATTGATCCGGCATATCGAACAGGATGTAAAATAGTTGCTTTAGATAAACAAGGAAAACTTTTAGAAGATACTGTAATATTTCCTTTCGAAAAAAACAGAGTCGAAGAAGCCAAAATGATTGTTTTGGCATATTGTGCAAAACATAATTTAGAAGCCATAGCAATAGGTAACGGTACTGCAAGCCGCGAAACGGAAGAGTTTATCAGAAAAATTGAAGAAATACCAAGCGATATTCCGGTAGTAATGGTAAACGAAAGTGGTGCTTCAATTTATTCGGCATCCGAAGTAGCACGCGAAGAATTTCCTGATAAAGATGTAACCGTTAGAGGTGCAGTTTCTATTGGAAGAAGATTGGCCGACCCATTAGCAGAATTGGTTAAAATTGATCCTAAATCAATCGGTGTTGGACAATATCAGCATGATGTTGATCAATATGCATTAAAAAGAAAATTAGACGAAGTAGTTGAAAGTTGTGTAAATATGGTAGGAGTTGAAGTTAACACATCTAGTAAACAACTTCTAACCTACGTTTCAGGTTTAGGGCCTCAACTGGCTGAAAATATTGTAAAATATCGAAATGAAAACGGCCCTTTTAAAACACGTAAAGATCTTTTAAAAGTTCCTCGAATGGGCGATAAAGCCTTTGAACAAGCAGCCGGATTTCTAAGAATTAATAATGGTAAACATCCATTAGATAAAAGTGCCGTTCACCCGGAAAGCTATACCATTGTAGAAAAAATGGCATCCGACTTAAAATGCAGCATTGATGATTTAATGAACAATAAAGAATTAAGAAGTAAAATAGTTTTATCAAAATACATAACCGACAAAGTTGGATTGCCAACTTTAACCGACATATTAAACGAATTAGACAAACCCGGAAGAGACCCTCGTAAATCATTCGAAACATTTGAATTTGATAAATCAGTACATGATATTACCGATTTACGTGTTGGCATGAAACTACCTGGAATAGTTACCAATGTAACTAATTTCGGAGCCTTTGTTGATATTGGCGTTCATCAAGACGGATTGGTGCATATCAGTCAACTTTCAGATACTTTTGTAGATGACCCTAATGAAGTTGTAAAAGTTCATCAAAAAGTAACTGTAACTGTAACAGAGGTAGATATAGCCAGAAAAAGAATTGCTCTTTCTATGAAAAAAGATCCAAATATCCCTACACAACGTCAAGGAAACAAAAAAAGCAAAACACAAGTGTTCGAAAGCGATTTTGCAGCCAAACTGGCAGCTCTTAAAAATAAATTCAAGTAATACAACCTTTAATTCAAATGTGATAAGGTATTAACAATTTATACACAATTATATATTAAAAAATTAATTATGAGATAAAAATCATATTTTAAATTTGTATTTAGAAAACACATTACACATCTATGAAAAAAATTTTTATACCAACACTTTTACTTTTAGCATCAATAAAAATCTTTGCACAAACAATAATAATTCCATCAGGCAGCAATTGGAAATACCTTGATAATGGTAGCGACCAAGGTACGGCTTGGTTTCAACCTAATTTTAACGATGCATCGTGGGCAAGCGGAAATGCCGAATTAGGATATGGCGATGGCGATGAGGCTACAGTTGTTAGTTATGGTACCAATTCAAATAACAAATATATTACTACATATTTTAGAAAAAGTTTTAATGTTACTAACCCAACATTATTTTCTAGCCTAACTTTAGAATTAGTTAGAGATGATGGAGCTGTTGTTTACATAAATGGTCAGGAAGTAGTAAGAACCAATATGCCATCTGGTAACATAACTTACCAAACTCTTGCTAACAATACCGTTGCCTGGCCTAACGAAGACAATTGGAATCCATTTACCATCAGTGCCGCACATTTAGTAGCCGGAACCAATGTTATAGCAGTTGAAATTCATCAAGACTCTCCTTCAAGTTCTGATATAAGTTTTAATTTAAAACTTACAGGAAATACAAGCCCAATAAATGCCAATATAGTTAGAGGGCCATATCTGCAAATGGCAAACCAAAATAGTATTATTATTAAATGGCGAACCAATGTTGCATGCGACAGCAAAGTAAAGTATGGAATTTCACCTGCTAACTTAAATCAAACAGCTGTTAATACCCATTTTGGAACAGAGCATGAAGTTCAAATAAATGGATTAAATCCGAAAACTAAATACTACTACACTATTGGTAGCAATCAAACTCAATTAACAAGTCCTGATATTCAAACATATTTTAAAACACATCCTCCAACCGGTGAAATCGGTAAATATCGCTTTTGGGTAATTGGTGATGCCGGCATGGGCAACAATAATCAGCGTAACGCAAGAAATGCATTTTATACCTATAACAATAATCAACATCTCGATGGTTGGATAATGCTTGGTGATAATGCATACCAAGGAGGTTTTGATAATGAATATCAAACAGGAGTTTTTGAAAATATGTATGAACAAGTTTTAAAAAATACCATACTATGGACAACACCGGGAAACCATGATTATAATAACAACATTCCTTTTTCAGGCCCTCCCGCCTACTTTGATATTTTTACCTTACCCACCAATGGAGAATCTGGTGGTGTTCCATCCGGAACCGAAAAATATTACTCTTTTAATTACGGAAATATTCATTTTATATCACTCGATTCATACAGTTTACCCCGCACAACTTCGGGAGCAATGGCTACATGGTTACAGGCCGATTTAGCAGCCAACACCTTACCATGGATTATTGCATTTTGGCACCATCCACCTTATACAAAAGGCTCGCACGATTCTGACAATCCTTTACTTTATGATTTTGAATTAGTAGATATGCGCGAAAATATTTTACCTATCCTTGAGCAATATGGCGTTGATTTAGTTTTAAATGGTCATAGTCATTGCTACGAAAGATCTTATCTATTAGACGGACATTATGGAAAATCAAATACCCTTACTTCAAGTATGATAAAAAATAATACTGGAGGTTCTTATCCAACAGTTTGCCCTTATGAAAAACACGATTTGATTAACAGATCAAATAAAGGAGCTGTATATGCTGTTGTTGGATGCTCCGGTAAATTAAGCGGAACATCAAGCGGATGGCCACATCCGGTAATGTATAGCTATTCCAATACACAATTAGGATCAATGTTGCTTGAAGTAAATGATAATCGTTTGGATGCAAAATTTATCACCGCTTCCGGAACTATTTTTGATTCATTTACCATTGTAAAAAATGCCGGAAAAAATAATACTATTCAAACCTGTGCCGGCGAGCGCGTTGTATTAAAACCATCATGGTATGGCGCCAACCAATGGTATCCGGGAGGCACTGCCGACTCTCTTGAAATTTTTCCAACTGTTAATACCAATTATTTTGTAAGCGACCCTTTACAATGTATTAAAGATACCTTTAATATTAACATTTTACCATCACCTCCTTGTACCACTAATACTACATTTGTATATGATGAAATAAATATTATTAAAGAAGTTAAAATATACCCAACCCTTGTAGAAAAAGGGCATCCAGTACTTTTTAATATTTATGCAAATGAAGATAACAATGCTACAGTAAAAATTATTGATATGCAAGGCAAAGTAATTGATAATATGAATATTCAATTACAAAAAGGTGAAAATCTAAATACCATAAATACCTCATGTTGCAGCAGCGGACTCTATTTAATACTGATAGAAAGCGGTAAAAATAAAGTTGCACAAAAAATTCATATTTTTTAATTTTAACAATCACAATACATAATATATGAAAAAATTTACATTTACACTATTTCTATTTTTTGAAATAATTACTATCAATAAATTGATTGCACAATGTCAGGATACTACTATCAACGGCAATTTAATTGTAAGCAGCGATATTATCCTTTCTGGTAAATATACTGTAAGCGGTACCTTTAGAGTAATGCCCGGAGTTACTGTATATGTTCAGGCATACAATTTTGGCAATTGTGGAAAACTAGAAGTAATAGCGAATAAAATAATTATTGAAGGAACTATAAATGGCGATTTTGCAGGATATACAGGAGGATTAGGGGGAGCCGGAGGCTCAACGGTTAGCAGTGTTACAGGAGATGCTAATGGATTAACCGCTTGCAGTAATAAAGATAATACAGGACACATTATAGTTCATGGCGGAGCAGCCGGACAAGCAGGAATGGGACCGGGAGGCGGACAATCCGGAACAAATGGAGGAAATGGCTCAGGCCCCAAACAACAATGCTTGAGTAACAACGATGCAGCTGGAGTTATTGGTGGAGCCGGCGGTGCCGGTGGCGGTGGCGGTGCATCTTATGGAGGTAACGGTACAACTGCAGCTAACGGAGGAGCAGGGTCTGCCCAAAATCAAACAAACGGATTAAGTATATCTAACGCTTATCCTGTAGTTGGCGGAAATGCTGGCATTGGTGGCGCTAATGGTACAATTTACGGAACCGACAATGGTTTAGATATTGATTTAGGTTCAGGTGGTGCAGGTGGTGGTGGCGGTGGACGCTCATTTTCCGTAGGAACACAAGGTGGAAATGGCGGTGCAGGTGGCGGTTTAATCATTTTGGAGGCTTCTGATTCCCTAATTATTACTGGTACTATAACAGCCAATGGTGAAAATGGCGGTGCAGGCGGAAACGGAGGAAATGGTGGCGAATCGCCCAAATGCTGTTCAGATGGCTGCGATGACTGTGGAGAAGCCACTCTTTCTGCTGGTGCAGGAGCAGGATCAGGCGGTGGTGGTGGTTCAGGCGGAGGTATCTTATTAAAATCAAACACATTCGCTAAAATTAATGGCACCCTATCTGCTAAAGGAGGTAATGGCGGCATGAGCGGACAAAAAGGAAACGGAGCTTCTTGCACCTATAACGGAAACTTATTTTGCTCCGGAAATTCTTTATCTACCGGACAAGGAAGTTTAGGTGGAAATGGAGGTGCAGGTGGTGGCGGTAGAATAAAAGTTGTAATTCCAGTTTGCAATATGGGCGATTTGAATCCAACGCTTCAATTAGCCGGTGGAATAGGACAAACAACAGGATATAATGGAACCTACAATATTATTTGCAGCCCGGTATCTGTTGAAGCTCTTGGTGAAAAATATTACGAATTCGACATATATCCTAATCCTGCCAACGATTACATAAATCTTCGCTTCAAGCATTCAAATATTATTTACAACGAATCAACAATTGAAATTTATGATATAAACGGCAGATTAATGCTTAAGGAATATTTCAATTTAAATAATGATAATGCACCGCAAAGCATTCGAATTGATGAATTAACAAAAGGAATTTATTTGATTCGTTTACAAGCTGACGGTTATCAAATACTTAAAAAATTTATTAAAAATTAAATATGATAAAGAAAATCGTATTACTAATAATTGCTGTTATAACATCAATTACAGTTAGCTCACAAGTTTCAAGACAGGTAACTCTTGAACCTTGTTTGCAACCCTTTTATCATGGAGTAGCATCAGGCGATCCCATGAGCGACCGGGTAATAATTTGGACACGCGTAACCCCTGATACTTCCTATAGTGGCGGACCTATTGTGGTAAGTTGGAAAATGGCAACCGATACCTCTTTTAATAACATTGTTGCCAATGGTAGTGTATTAACGGATGCATCAAAAGATTTTACTGTAAAAGTAGATGTTATTGGATTACAACCAGCTACCTTTTATTATTATGAATTTACTGCCTTTGGAAAAAATTCAATAACCGGTAGAACTAGAACCGCTCCATCTGGAAATGCAGACAGTTGTCGTTTTGCAGTTGTATCATGTGCTAATTATGAATCAGGCTTTTTCAATGTATATAAAGTAATTAAAGAACGTAACGATATTGATGCAGTTATTGCCTTGGGTGATTATATTTATGAATATGAAACAGGAGGATATGCACCCAATGCAAATGCTAACAGGACATGGGAACCAACTAATGAAATTATAACCCTTACCGATTACAGAACACGTTATTCATCATATCATTTAGATGAAGATTTAAGAAAATTACATCAACAATATCCATTTATCGTAATTTGGGACGATCATGAATCGGCCAATGATTCGTGGATGAATGGCGCACAAAACCATCAGAGCAACGAAGGCAGTTGGTCTGTAAGAAAAAGTAATTCCAAACAAGCATTTTTTGAATGGCTTCCCATAAGACAAACAGGACCACAAAATGATCCCTATCAAATTTTCAGACATATACAATATGGCGATTTATTAGAATTAATTATGCTTGATACACGTTTACATGGACGTGAAGAACAAGCCGGTACTACCGGTTCGGTAGTAAACGATCCCAATAGACAAATGCTTGGAACAGATCAGTTTACTTGGCTTGGAAATCGCCTTAGTAATAGTACCGCTCGTTGGAAAATATTGGCACAACAAGTTATGATGGCTCCATTAAAATTAGGAGGAGTGGCTGTTAATGGCGATCAATGGGATGGTTATCCTGCCGAAAGAACAAGAGTTTATAATCATATTATTCAAAACGATATTAAAAATATTGTAGTCTTAACAGGTGATATTCATTCTTCATGGGCAAATGACCTTCCCCTTTCATCATATAACAGTTCTACCGGTGCTGGTTCGGTGGGGGTCGAATTTGTTACTCCCAGTGTTACTTCTCCCGGATTAAACTTGCCGGGCGGTGCATCTGCAGTTCAATTGGCAAACAGCCATGTTAAATTTTGCAACTTAAATCAAAAAGGATTTGTTTTGCTCGATATAAATAAAAACAGAACCCAAGCCGACTGGTTTTTTGTAAGTACCATTGACCAGCCATCAAGCGCTTTTTCTCATGCCCGATCACATTACGTAAATAATAACGAACGTTTTTTAAGAAATACCTCAACCGTTAGCTTTGCAAAACCCGAACTCACTAATGCTATTCAAGCAAACGAATGCCCAAGAATTATATTACCTCCTCCGCCTCCACCTCCAACAGGAATAGACCTATCCGAAAAACCGGTAATTTTAGGATTGTATCCTAATCCGGTAAACGATTACATGGTAATTCAGTATTATAATTATAACTCGTCTTTTATTGACATTAAAATATTTGATATTAATGGACGTTTAGTAGCGAGTTATAATGATGGGAGCAGACCGGAAGGACTTTTTAAAACTACCATACCCACATTTAATTTAAGCACTGGATTTTATGTCCTTAAATTTGAAACTCAATATGGTAATGTTTCTGCTAAATTTGTTAAGCAATAGATACCTGAATTTTTAAAACGTATCATAATCTAACATTGAAAATACCATTTTTTCAAATGGAATATCATTGTTATTATTTAAATTTAAAAATCCAATTGGCAAGGTTTCTTTAGCTGATAAATAGTGATTTAAAAGTTTATAAAGCCAATGATTTTTTGAAACCGTAACTATTACTGTTTTACATTTTAGAATTTTTGAAAGTTGCTTCAAAGTATTTATAAATTTTAAAGTTTCACTGCTATCAAATGGCAATACATCACCAATTAAAATATGATTATCAACCTTTATTATTAAGGTAAAACCATCATAATTAATCATAAAAATATTGTCTCTCTTTTTATACTTCCAATATTCAAAATCTTTATAAATTCCATATTTATGCTGAAACTTAAATATTAAATCATCTCCATTACTAATAATATTATTTTTTAATTTAAGTTTGATATATTTTAAATAAAATGGAGCAATAAATTGAAATTTATGTGCTACTTCACAAAAAGGGATATAGGATCCACTTATTCTAAATTCTACCATTTTATCATAAAATGACCAGTTTAACTTTTTAGCAAATCCGGGATACGAATTTTGATTTGGAAAACCGAATACAAACTGAACACCTTTATTTTTTGCTAAATCATAAGTTTTTTCGGCCAATTTTACAAATAAACCTTTTTTCTGATGATTTTGATGTGTCATTGTATCACCCGATTGTGCAGCTAAAACCCTTTTCCCATTTACATATGCATAAGTAGGAAAAACACCATAGTAAGCAGCAGGAAATTGCTTATAATAAGCAATAAAACCAATATTTTTTAACCCTGTATGTTCTGTATTATATTTTAGAGCTATTTGCTCATCAGTACTTTTTAGCTTAAAGGTTTCTTTGTAAAGAAATTTTATTGAATTATAATTATTCTCAGAAACTTGAACTATTTCATAATAAGTAGAAATTACTTCATTCATATTCCAACATCGTTTATTTGAATTGATAATCTTAAAACATTTGATTCATGCGTTGTACTATTACTAATTGAAAACCTGTTTAATATTCGTTTATCATTTCTGTCATCACTAAATAAATAGTTTACTGCACATAAATTTTTATAGCCGATTTTTTCGCATTCGTTTTTTACTTCATCGTTATAATCTCCATCAGGAAAGGCTATGCTTATAACATCTTTTTGAATTACCTTCTCAATTATATGTTTTGATGTTAAAAGTTCATCTTTAGCTAATTCTATCGAAATTTTACCTAAGTTATAATGTTTATGAGTATGCGAACCTATTTCTATTAATGGATGTTCTGCACAAATTCTTAAATCTTTTTTGTTTAATAACTTCCAATAATCATTATTTAAACGAACAATTTTATCGTTTAAATAATTTGATTTAAATTCTTTTAAAGCATACTCTCTATCATGTCCCATGTTTTTAATGTAATTAAAAAAATCTTCTTTAGTAGCTTCCTCAAAAAAAGCATGATTTTGTTTTATAAATTTTTTATCATGAAAAATAAACGATTCTAATTTATTCGCATAAACTGCTATATCAATAATATCAGACCAAGTCATAAAATTTTCATCTTCTAACCCTGCCGATAAAATAAAAAAAGTGGCAGGAATATTATATTTTTCCAATAATGGCAATGCTGTTGTTAAATTATTAACATAACCATCATCAAATGTAAAAGCTACCTTTGGCTTTGACGATTTTACACCATTTCGATAATCATCAAAAATTTCATTTAATGTTACTACTTAAAAATTCTTTTTAAAATAAATTAAATTTTTTTCAAATTCATTACTGATATAAATCTATTGTTGATACCAAAATTTGGATAATAACTAACCCCATGATAACATAAAATAAAATTTTTATTTGAATGTATAATCTTTTGATTATGAATACCTGTTTTATAAACCAATGGAATAATGGTTTTTCTTGCTATTTTTTTTATTAAAATCATTATTGTTGTTTGGCTAAATGTTTAAATTTAAATTGTTTAATTTTTTAAGTTTCTTATAAAGGATACAAAAATTTTCAAAAACCCAATAAACAGACTTTAAATAATATCAAAAGTAAGCGATATTTCTGAAAATTTTTAATTTATTAATTCGTTTAATTTTATACAAAACTTATATAATTTGAATCAAAATAACAATAACTAATTATGAATTCATACTTTTTTATTTTCAAAAAATCCATTAGGTTTGCATGTTATCAAAAAAACGTCTATCCTGTAAAAACAAAATATTAAAACAACCATGGCGCAAGTAGAATTATTGTTACCTAAAATGGGAGAAAGTGTTGCAGAAGCAACAATTATTAAATGGTTAAAAAAAGAAGGCGATAAAGTAGAAGCTGAAGAAACTGTTTTAGAAATTGCAACAGATAAAGTTGATTCTGAAGTGCCTTCTACCGCAAGCGGAGTAATAACCAAAATATTATATAAAGAAGGTGATGTAGTTCAGGTAGGCTCTGCTATTGCCCTTATATCAACCGAAGCAGATGTAGAAACTGCTGCTCCTGTAAGTATTGCACCAACTACCACTACTACAACTGTAGCTGCTCCGGTTAATGAGGCTGTAGCTACTCAACCTGTTGCTGTTAGCAATATTCCCAAAAACGGTGAAAATAATAAATTCTATTCGCCATTAGTTAGAAATATAGCAAAGGCAGAAGGTATAAGCATTGAGGAACTTGAAAGTATATCAGGAACAGGACTTCATGGAAGAGTTACTAAAAACGACATTTTAAACTATATCCCCAAGAGAAATTCCGATGTTCAAACAAAAGCTGCAACTGCTGCTTCACCTGCAGTAATTGCAACTCCTGCAAATCCTGCTCCGGCTCAAGCATCACCTGCTCAAACCATCAATATTCAAGCGCCCAATATTACCATTAATGAAGGCGATGAAATTATAGAAATGGATCGCATGCGCAAACTTATTGCCGACCACATGGTAATGAGCAAACATGTTTCTCCTCATGTAACCTCGTTTGTAGAATGTGATGTAACAAATTTAGTATTATGGAGAGAACGAGTAAAGAAAGAATTTGAAAAACGCGAAGGTGAAAAAATTACCTTTACTCCTATTTTTATTGAAGCTATTTGCAAGGCAATTAAAGAAATGCCTATGATTAATGTTTCGGTTAGTGGACAAAATATCATAAAGCGAAAAAATATTAATATTGGAATGGCTACTGCTCTTCCCTCTGGTAACCTTATTGTTCCTGTTATTAAATCTGCCGACCAGTTAAATTTGGTAGGATTAACCAAACAGGTAAACGATTTGGCAAACCGAGCCCGTCAAAACAAATTAAAGCCCGAAGAAATTCAAGGAGGAACCTTTACACTTACCAATGTAGGTACATTTGGTAATGTAATGGGTACTCCGATTATCAACCAGCCTCAGGTTGCTATTATGGCAACAGGTGCCATCCGTAAAAAACCTGCAGTAATTGAAACACCTTATGGCGATACGATTGGAATAAGACACATGATGTTCCTTTCAATGTCGTACGACCATCGTGTAGTAGATGGTTCATTAGGTGGTAAATTTATTCGCAGAGTAGCCGATATATTAGAGGAATTTGATATAAACAGAGCAATATAATTAAAATTTTTACCATGAAAAATACGGTAATTAAAGGGTTA
>CALKJP010000141.1 GCA_937995645.1 uncultured Bacteroidia bacterium | reverse complement strand
TGATCCAAAACGTGTAGCAGCAGCTTTATTAAACTCATCTTTAAAAGTTGTAAACGAACCAAAGGCTGTATTGATAGCAGCAGCTAAATCGCCCGTTGGTTCGCCGCCTCCGTTTGGTTTCATAATTTCCCAAAACATGGTATGGTTCCAATGGCCACCACCATTATTTCTAACGGCCATTGAGTGCTTAGAAACGTTTTTTAAAATATCTTCTAACGACATTTTTTCCAAGTCTGTTCCTGCGATTGCATTGTTCAGATTGGTAATGTATGCCTGGTGATGTTTAGTATGGTGTATTTCCATAGTGCGCGCATCAATATGCGGCTCTAATGCGTTGTACGCATAATTTAATTTAGGTAATTCAAAAGCCATATTAATAAGTTTATGGGGTTAATGATTTAATGGTAACAAAGATAATGATAAAATGTTTTTATTATTAAAATTTACATTACTTCATCTTTAATAAATCCTGATTTGTCATTAGAATTTGAAAATTCTAATGACAAAGATGTTGGCATATGGTTTGAATCCGGAGTAAATCCGATTTAGATTTTGTTAAGATTTATTCCAATTAAATAAATTATAAAACACGCAATAAATCCTTACAAAATCTTATTCGCTGCGATGCAGAAAAAAGGTTGATGAATTTTTGGGATAAATTTTCCTCTTTTATTCTTTTAATTACACAGAATTACACAGAATCATTCAAACATAAATTGCCCACTTTTGAATGTGGGCAATTTATGTTTAAAGAGAAAAATTAGAATTACAATGTTCCTCTTCTTGCCTGTTCTCTTTCTATAGATTCAAAAAGAGCTTTAAAATTTCCGGCTCCAAATCCTTTGGCACCCATACGCTGAATTATCTCGAAAAACAAAGTTGGTCTGTCTTCTACAGGTTTGGTAAATATTTGCAGCAGGTAGCCTTCTTCATCGGCATCTACTAAAATTGAAAGTTTTTGAAGTTCTTTAATATCTTCTTTCATTATTTTCATGTGCTCGCCTAAACGATTTGGAATATCATCGTAATAAGCTTGTGGTGGTGGTGGTAAAAATTCTACTCCTCTTGCTTTTAATTCTGAAACGGTTTTTATTATATCATCGGTAGCAACTGCTATGTGCTGGCATCCGGGACCTTCATAAAAATCTAAATATTCTTCAATCTGCGATTTTTTCTTTCCTTTTGCAGGTTCGTTTATCGGGAATTTTATTCGGCCATTGCCATTGCTCATTACTTTACTCATTAAGGCAGAATATTCGGTGTGTATTTGTTTGTCATCAAATGAAAGGAAGTTTACAAAGCCCATTACTTCTTCGTACCATTTTACCCATTGATTCATTTCGCCCCAGCCTACATTGCCCACCATGTGGTCGATATATTTAAACCCTACGGGGCTTGGGTTATAATCGCTCTTCCACTCTACAAAACCGGGCAAAAATAATCCGTTATAATTTTTTCTTTCTACAAAAATATGAACGGTATCGCCATAAGTATGAATACCCGAGCGTACTACTTCTCCATGTGCATCGCTTTCTTTTGTGGGTTGCATATACGATTTAGCCCCGCGCTTGGTGGTTTCTTCCCATGCTTTGGTGGCATCTTCAACCCATAGTGCAATAACTTTTACGCCATCGCCATGTTTGCGTAAATGGTCGTTAATGGGCGATTTACTGTTTAAGGGAGTAGTTAATACCAAGCGTATTTTATCTTGCTTAAGCACATAAGAAACTTCTTCTTTGCTTCCGGTTTCTAGTCCTTTGTAAGCATGCGATTGAAATCCGAATGCTGTTTTATAATAGTGCGCTGCTTGTTTGGCATTGCCAACATAAAATTCTACATAATCGGTTCCTAATAATGGAAGGAAATCTTGTGCTCCTTCAAAAATTTTTTCTAAACCGTATTCTACACTTTTTATTTCTTTGCTCATAATTAATTTTTTTATTGATTAAACATTTTTTATTCAACCCATGACTGATAGTATTTACCATCATCAATTTTCATGGCCTCTTCGGTAATCATTAAGGGACGGAAGGTATCAACCATTACGGCCAGTTCTAAGGTTTCCTTTTGTCCAATGCTGCGTTCGTATGCGCCCGGTGCAGGTCCATGCGGTATTCCTTTTGGGTGTAGAGTTATATGCCCTTGTTTAATGTTGTTGCGGCTCATAAAATCGCCATCTACATAATACAATACTTCATCGCTATCAATATTGCTGTGGTTGTATGGAGCAGGTATTGCTTTTGGATGATAATCGTATAAGCGCGGACAGAATGAACATACAACAAATGTAGCTGTTTCAAAAGTTTGATGAATGGGTGGCGGCATGTGAACTCTACCGGTAATTGGTTCAAAATTGTGAATAGAAAAACCATAAGGATAATTATATCCATCCCATCCAACCACATCAAAAGGATGCGTAGCATAAACTACTTCGTGCATCATTCCTTCTTTCTTTATCTTAATTAAAAAATCGCCTTTTTCATCGTAGGTTTCTAACTCTTGCGGCAATTTAAAATCGCGCTCGCAAAAAGGTGCATGTTCTAGTAACTGCCCTGAAGCATTTTTGTAACGTTTAGGCGTGTAAAACGGTGCGTATGACTCTACATAAAAAATACGATTATCAGAAGTTTCAAAATCTATCTGATAAATCATGCCGCGAGGAATAATTAAATAATCGCCATACTCAAATGGAATATTACCCATAAAGGTTCTAAGTTTTCCTTTTCCTTTATGAATAAAAAGCATTTCATCGGCATCGGCATTTTTATAAAAATATTCGCGTAATGATTTTTGAGGTGCTGCAAGCCCTATGGTACAATCGCCATTGACTAATACAGGAGTTCTGCTCTCTAAAAAATCGTCTTTTGGAGGAACCTGAAATCCTTCTAAGAGCATTGGACGAATGTTTTTTTCAACGGCAATTTTGGGTGCAACACTGTATGATTTTAAAATCTCCTTAATTTGTGTAGGACGATGAATTTCGTATAGTAAAGATGAATGTCCGCTAAAGCCTTCTGTTCCGAACAACTGTTCGTAATAGATACCGCCTTTGGGATTTTCGAATACGGTGTGGCGTTTCTGCGGAATATTTCCGAGTTTATGATAAATGGGCATAATTAAAATTTTAGTTTGTTAATGAATAAATTGAATAATCTCCTATGTAGAATTACTCCGGATTGCGCTTAGTAATTCTTTTAAGATTTAAAAAAAAAGATTTAGAGCTTAATTTATTCATATCACAAATATATTGAAGTAATGGTCTAAAAACAAGTAGTAACTTAGCATTAATTTTTTTGCAATTTAGTTTATTAAAATCATTAAATTTATGATTAACATCAGTTTTTATAATTTTCTAACTTTTGTTTCGGTATTTATTTTGCTTTTGTGCTCCTGCAAAAAAGAACCTGCACCTTCTCCACAAATAGACTATAAAGTATATTCTTACACATCGAAAATAATGAGCGAGGAATATTTGATTCCCATTTATTTTCCGGAAAATTACGATACTAATAAACGATATCCTGTACTATATACGCTTGATGGAAACACCAATTTTTTAATTGTAGCCGAAAAGGTTAAAAATGCCATAAAAAACAAAGAAATACCCCCGCATATAGTTGTAGGAATTGGTTATCCGAATGAAAATAAACGTAACCGAGATTACACCCCAATTTATGTTAAAGATGATGGCGAAGGTAAAGTGGCTGATTTTTTCAGGTTTATTACCACTGAACTTGTTCGGGTAATTGAAAATAATTTTGCAGCTGATACAGGTAGATTAAACAGAGCAATTACCGGACATTCTTATGGTGGGATTGCCTGCCTGTATGGAATGCTTTATCATCAAGAAACTTTTTCAAAATTTATTATTGGATCTCCATCTCTTTGGTATGGCGACAATATATTTTTTCAATACGAAAAAGAATATTTTGAAAATAATAAAAATTTACGCGCTAAAGTGTACATAGGAATGGGAGGATTTGAAGAAGGCTGGATGGAACCTTTATTTTTAGAATTTACAGAACGAATAAAAGGGAGAAATTATCCGGATTTGTATATAGTAACTAAAATGTATCCGGGCGAAGATCATACATCCGTATTTCCAATACAAATGGAGGAAGGAGTGAGATATGTACTTAAATAAATTTTTCTTTTTATTTTTTCTAACAGTATTCCTTAATGCTTCTGCACAAACAGAAAAGCAATTTAACACCAGCCATAAATCATTAAGCATAAAATTAATGGCAGATATTCCAAGTTTAACGGAATATGAGCAATATGCTTACACAGGAGGCTTTAGTTTTATGTATCAATACCTATATTGGAAAGGTGCAAGTGTTGCTGTATATTTCTCTAGTGTATATTCACCGGGTTTTAGAAATTCAGGTAATGTAAAATACCGATATATAACCAATGCGGTAAATCCTATGTTTTATTGTGGCTATGATTTTAGGTTTTTAAAAAAACGCCTTGTTCAATCTGTTGGAATTATGGGCGGATATAATATGTTTATGCATTACAGCAACGTTAAAGACCCCAATAATGCCATAAACAGAAGTTATACTACTTGTTTAGGATTTTTAAATAGCGGATTTATGATGCAAACACATTATTTTATAAAACCTAACTGGGCTGTTGGTTTATGCTATCGTTATCATCAAATGCCTTTAACCTATTATTATAACCAAAATATAGAATTGGGAATTCGATACAATTTTAAAACTAAACTAAATTAAATTATGGCTAAGCAAAAATTTAATAAAGTATTTGAAAATATTCATAAAGGTTTTGAAAATGAAGAATGGAAAAAAATTGATTTCGGTGATAAAAAAATTCCTGTATATGAAATCTCAAATTTTGGACGAATTAAAAGTTACGCTTATTCTAAATACCCATCTGGAAGAATAATAAACGGCTCTATAATTAATGGATATAGATCTTTAATTGTTCATGTAAAAAAAGGAGAAACAATTACCAAATACGTACACAAACTTGTGGCAGAATATTTTATAAAAAAAACAAATAACTATCAAACATATGTAATACATAAAGACCATAATAAATTAAATAATCATTATGAAAATTTAATTTGGACAACCCGAGAAGAATTGGAGGAGCACAATAAAAGAAATCCAGTTAAAAGAGGACGCAAACGGGGACAAAGAAACAATAATGCAAACACCGCTATATCTGTAAACAAAACCATTAGAAAACTTTCGAAACTACGCACGCAATTACAAATAATTTTAAATGAAATAAAACATACCGAACAAGCACTGCATCAACTAACATTAAAAAAAGATAAACAAAGCTGATTATATTCTACTTTTGCATAAATGAGTTTTAACCATCAAATATTACAACAAGTTCAAGACTCGGTAGTACCAAGCCCTATATTGGTTATACCAATAAAACCTGTTGTTACCGATACTAATTTATCTAATGATAAAAACACCTCTCAAACAAAAAAAGAAAATCAAAATGTAAAAAACACCATTTCTAAAAACACCTCAGAAAAAACAGTTGTTAAAACACAACCTTCCGTTGAAATAATAAAAGAAACTGTTAGTTCTGTTACAAAAGTTGATACACTTACCCAAGTTAACAAAAGTGATTCAACAAGTATTTATACTTCAAAAAGTGTTTCCGGCTACACTAAAGCTTTAATTAAAGATACAATTACGCCCATTCAATACAGAAGATCTTTATTTACAGAGCATGAACTTAAAGTGAATTATTTAGAACCAAAAGAGCGAAAACAAACCTATAGCGACTGGGTAATAGGAACTTTCTTTTTTATATCGCTACTATTACTCCTAAATAAAATTTTAAATCCTAAAAAATGGTCACAACAGCTCAAAATTATTTTCTCAAAAAAAGCATTTGAACAACTATTACGAGATGAAAAAGATTTTAGATCGCCCTTTTTATTTATACAGTTTATTGCTTCATCATTAACCATTTCTTTATTTATTTATCAACTATTTTTCATTAAAGCATTAATTAATAACGAAGAAAGCGAATATTACCTATATATAAAAATTTTACTTGCTGTTATAGGCCTAATCATAATTTATTTTGTTAGCCAGAAAATTGCCGGCTTTATTTTAGAAAAAAGTAAAGTAGTGAGTGAATATTTTTTATCTACACTTTTACTCTTTAACATTACCGGAACATTTTTATTACCGCTAAGTATAGGGTTGGCATATGTCCATGATATACCAACCAATGTTATATTAAATACCGGCATTGCATTTTTAGGATTTGCCTTTTTATTTAAACTTTACAAAGGCTTAACTATAGCTTCATCTTATAACAGTCTTCATTTATTCTATTTATTTTTATACATTTGCACCCTCGAAATTTTACCTGTAGCTATTGCAGTAAAATTTATTAGCAATAATTTGTAAAATTTTTTGGTGAATTAAAAGCCATAATTGCAAGCTTTATAAAGCTTAAAAACCTAAAGCTTGTTTGTGTATGTTTTAAACAAAACACTTTTAGAATGAAAGTAAAAAGCATTTTAGTTACACAGCCACAACCTGAAACTGAAAAATCGCCTTATTTTGATTTAGCCAAAAAATACAAACTTAAAATCGACTTTCGTCCATTTATACATGTAGAAGGTGTTTCTGCCCTAGAATTTAGAAAATCTAAAGTTAATATCCCCGATTATTCTGCAATTATTCTAACCAGCAGAAGTGCTGTTGATCATTTTTTCAGACTTTGTCAGGAATTGCGCTATACCGTTCCTGACGATTTAAAATATTTCTGTATTTCTGAATCTACGGCTTATTACCTGCAAAAATATATTACATACCGCAAACGCAAAATATTTTTTGGCAAACAAACCATTCGTGATTTAATGGATGTAATTAAAAAGCACAAAGAAGAAAATTTCCTTTTACCTTGTTCTGATATTCATAAACAAGATATTACTAATTTGCTCGATCAGCAAAAAATAAAATATTCAAAAGCTGTATTTTATCGAACTGTATGTAGCGATTTATCAGATTTGGCTAATGTAAATTATGATGTGCTGGTTTTCTTTAGCCCATACGATATAAAATCTTTGTTTCAGAATTTTCCAAAATTTAAACAAAATAAAACACGTATTGCTGTATTTGGAGCTACCACATTAAAGGCTGCCGAAGAAGCAAAACTGATAGTAGATATTCCAGCACCAACTCCTCAGGCGCCATCAATGACAATGGCTTTGGAACAATATATTGCAAAGGCTAATAAATAATTTTATTCTTCTTCGTCATCCTGAACAGGCTCAGCTCCTACAATATCATCTGCATTGATAATAAAATCTGATTGCAGATGAAAAACATCCAGCACGTTGGTTTGAAGTAATTTTCCGGCTTCGGCTGCCGATGAGAAATGTAAAATAGACTCACCATTGTTTTCATCTTCCCACACAATACCATAAACATCTTTACCTGATTTTAATCTGAATCTGCAATGCTTATAGTAAAAAGATTTTAAATCTGTTTTATTCATATTTAAGGTGCTTTCTTTCGAATGGCAACACTATATTAACGAAAAAATGGATTGCAAGTTGTATTAAATTTTCAACAACGGTTAATAACAAGGTTGTCAAACTGATTTTCACACAATTATATTTTATGAATTTAGGCTGATTTATAAACTGCAAAAAGTAGTTAAGCCTATTTTATAGCCTTGCCCTCGGCCTCTATTTTTTGTATAAAAAGTTTTTGTTCTTCAATAGCTTTTAAGTTAGCTTCCTGATTTTTAACATTTTTATTTATAAGCATTTCTGCGCGCCTTATTTCATCCTTCTTTTTGGCAATTGTATTCTCAAGTTGTTTTTTCTCTTTCTTTAGCTTGGCATCTTTGGCTTCCAGCTTTTTTAAATCTTTAGAAGCATTTTTCACTTTTAACTCATTTAAATCGCGATAAAACTTAAAGGAAAAATCGTAAACAAATTGACGAGCAGCCTGATATTCGACAGGATGTGTTGATGATGAAACAAAAGCATTTCCTAAATCAAATGCAAAATAAGCGGTAATTCTATTTCCTTTTCCTTCTTCTTTATAGGCGCAATATACATTTAAAGGGTTAGTACTTATTGTATTAATTTGAGCTCCTGTAGCAATTGTTTCGCGTTTTGATGATTTTGATTTTGCCTTGTAACTTTTCATAAACTTTTCAAAGGCGCTCATTAATTCTTTTTGAGAAATATTTACAAACTCTGATGAAATTGCTGGCTGAGGACCATCAGTAAATATTACACTGGCTTCGCCCAATTTTATCTCAACAGGAATTTGAGCAATGAGATTTAATGCTGAAATTAAAATAAAAAATATAATAAAAATTCGTTTCATTATTTTACAGGTGTTTCAATTATACCTCCGGAAACAATAAATTTCATTGCTTCTGATGATGACATATCTAATGGTTTAACTCTATCGGCTTTTACAATAAATAAATTTCCAGAAAAGTTATAGGAGTGTGGAAGATAAACAGCCACTTTCCCACTTGCTATACCTAATTTTTCCATATCGGTTTGAGTTATAAAGCCAATTTTTTCAATAGATGCATCGGCATTCATAGAAACTAATACGGGTTTATTAAAACGTTTATTTTCTCCAACAAAAGCTTTTAAAATATCTTTTATTGAGGTATATATTAAACTTACAAAAGGGGTCTTTTCAATGATATCTTCTGCAACTCTAAAAAATGGACGAAACAAGATAGAACTCCCCAATATTCCAAATACAATTATTAATAAAATTAATAGTGCAATACCAATAAAAGGATCAACCAAGGGATGTATTGTAAAACCTATGCGATGCAGCGTGTTTCCAATTAATAAGAAAATCTGAACCACCACATAAATTACTATTACCACCGGCACGGTATATAATAATCCTCTTAAAAAATATTGTCCGAATAAGCGAAGCATGCTCCAAAGGTAAGTACTTAATTGAGATATTTACTAATTCTTCTCTTTGCTTTTTTATTTTGACTATAAAAAATACAGAGATTGTCAAATTAAAATTCTCCGGAATACTTTTAAGGATAATAAAAAATCTCGATACTACTCTATGTTCACACTTTTTCGTAATTAATAGGTGCTATTCGAGATTGTTTAATAGTAGATAATATCATCATGGTTTGCATCTGTCCAATTTCTTCAATACGGCTAAGTTTTTCTGATATAAGGTTTTCAAATGCGGGCATATCTTTTACGGTAACTTTTAGAATATAATCGGCTGTTCCTGTTACCTGATAGCATTCTGTTATTTCGTCAATTTTAAGAATTTGTTTTTTAAAACTTTGTATGGCATTATTTATCTGACGAGCGAGCGAAATTTGTATCATAGCGTTTATACCAAGTCCTAATAAATCAGTATCTAATAGTGCATGATAGCTTTTAATTAACCCGGAATTTTCTAATTTTTTAACCCGCTCTAAGGTTGGTGCAGGAGAAAGTCCTATCTGATTAGAAAGTTGTATATTGGATATTCTGCCGTTTTCTTGCATGATGCGTAAAATTTTTAAATCTATTGCATCAATTCGAATATTTAACCGTTGTGCTAACTCCTCTATCATAGTAATTAATTTTAAAGTAAAAATATAAATTTTTTGTTAACAAACAAGACTAAAATTCATTTAAAGCATATAAAACAGGTTTACTTGGGCTTGCATCGTTTTCAAAACTGGCTATTTGAATATTTAACAAATAATTGCCGTCAACAATTTCATTTGGCACATAAATCATTTCGGTTATTGTTCTATGCTTTTGAATATTGCTGGGATATTGCCAAAAGGCGCGATGCGCTAATAATTTTCCATCATCATGCTCTTTATCTACCGATGGTAAATCAATTAATAAATGATTGATATTTTGTTGATGCATCCATTCTGCGGCAATTGGTTCTATGTAAGGAGGATTGGTGTTAGAGTAATGTTTGTTCATTTTTTCTGCATCATTTGGCAAAGTGCGAATTATTAAGGCCTCCGGAATTTCGCTTCTTACTTCTGTTTTAATTTGATTCAAGGTAATGATAAAATCATATCCTCTTTTTTCAGGATAAATGGTAATTAATTTTGCAAAAAAGAAATAGGTGTTCAAACATTGATTAATGGTATAATCTTCTTTGCTGATATGCCCAACACATTCGGTATGTGTTCCGTTTCCATGCGGATTAAAAAAAATGTTTCTGAAATTTACAGCGCCTCCTTTTTTTACATCGCCTATCCAATCTCCCATAACTACTGGAGTTATCTCAACCGGTTTAACATACCATGCGTTTACATTTGTTTCTCCTGCTCTTAATGGTATTGAAATATCGATCGGTTTAGACAAATTAACCTGATATTTTTTTTTGTTATGTGTAATTTCTGATTGCATATTATTTTATTGGTTAGGCTTTCCTTCTTCATCAAAATTTTCTATCAAATAATTTTCAGTTAAAAGATATATGATTACAGAAATTGAAATTACAGATATTATGGTTAAAATTCCCCAAATTTTATCATTATGTATTCCTGCCCAATACAAAATTAAACCCAATAGTAATAAATCTATTCCTCCTAAAATCATTATTTTGGAGGCATAGCGATTAGCTGCTTTCCATGCTTCTTTACTTTTCATAGAGCGACTTGTTCGATAACCATAAAGCGAATTAATTTCTTTAGGAGGAAAAAGCAAAGTGATGAATCCTCCCAAAACAAACACCAATGCTATTATTCCATTAGCAAATAATAAATCCATAAAACGAATTTAAATCCAAAATAAATCAGATGCAATTTTATCGGCCAATAATTTGCCTGATGAAGATAGTTTTAATATTTCATTTTCATAAATAAGTTTTTCTGATTGAAAATAGGGCTTGGCTTGCATTAATAAATATTCGTACAGATTATTTCCATACTTGTTTTTAATATATATCAAATCACATCCCCATTGCGTACGCAGACTTGTCATTACATATTCATTGTAACGTGTTTCGGCTGAAAGTTCTTCTTTTTCATACCAATCGTTTGATGTATTAATTCTTCTGATATATTCAGCATTGTTTTTGATATTCCACTGACGAGAATTACCATTAAAAGAATGTGCAGAAGGACCATGCCCTATGTATGATTTTCCTTTCCAGTAATTAGAATTATGTTTAGATAAAAAACCGGATTTTGCAAAATTTGAAATTTCGTAATGCTCAAACCCGTTTTGAATTAAATAATCAGTCATATACTCAAACTGTTTTGCTCCTTGCTCTTCAGATGGAGCAGCTACCTGTCCTTTTTTTACAAAATGATGTAGAGCTGTTTTTTCTTCAACAGTTAAGCAATAAGGAGAAATATGTTTTACATCTAATTTAACTGCATTTTCAAGATTTTTTTGCCATTGCTCATCGCTTAATGCTGGGAAGCCATAAATTAAATCAATGGTAATATTATTAAATCCTGCATCCTGACTTTGAGTTATAGCATTAAATGCTTGGATAGAAGAATGTGCCCGATTCATCCATTGCAAATGCTCTTGAAAGAAAGACTGTATGCCTATACTCAATCTGTTTATTCCTGCCTGTCGCCATTGATGAAGTTTATTTAAACAAATATCATCAGGGTTTGCTTCTAAGGTAATTTCTGGATGTGAAATTATTGCATGATTTTTTGCTACGGCATTTAATAACCGAAATAATTCTCTTTGTTCTAATAAGGAAGGGGTACCTCCTCCAAAATAAATTGTTTCTATTGGCTCATTTCTGGCATAATTTTTTTGCAATTCAATTTCTTTGAGAATAGCATCTACCATTTGTGCTTTTAATGCCGTATTGGTAGAAAAATGAAAGTCGCAGTAATGACAAGCTTTTTTACAAAATGGTATATGTATGTAGATTCCTGCCATGAATATAACCCCTCCCATAATCCTTCCTCAAGGAGGGAAATTCAGTTATAAATTATTTATTCAATACAATTCTAAATGTAGTGCCTTTACCAATTTCAGATCGCTTTACAAAAATTTTTCCTTTGTGATAATCTTCTACAATGCGCTTTACAAGAGACAAACCAAGCCCCCAACCACGTTGTTTTGTAGTATATCCGGGCTGAAAAACCGTTTTAAATTTCGACTTTGGAATTCCTTTGCCTGTATCACTTACATCTACAAAAACATATTGTGTTACATCGGTTAATTGAATATGTATTGCGCCTTCGCCATCCATAGCATCAATGGCATTTTTACATAAATTTTCAATCACCCATTCAAATAAAGGAATACTTAATGGCACTTTAATATCTTTTGCGTTTCCGGCATCAAAAGAAAATTTAATTTTATTGGAAACGCGCGCCTGCAAATAATTTACAGTATTTTGAACAACATTGGAAAGTTGTACATTTTCTAATGATGGAACTGATCCAATTTTTGAAAAGCGCTCAGTAATTGTTTCTAATCTGTTTACATCTTTTTTCATTTCATCAATTAATGGCTGATCGATGTTTTTAAGTTCCAACAATTCCATCCATGCTATTAATGATGATAGCGGTGTTCCTAATTGATGTGCTGTTTCTTTAGCCATACCTACCCATACCTGATTTTGCTCAGCTTTGCGCGAAGTACTAAAGAGCAAATATGCTATTAATAAAAATAAGCCAACAACGGAAAACTGCACATAGGGATAATATTTTAATTGTGTAAGTAAAAATGAATTGTAGTAAAATATATAGTTTTTCTGATTGTTGCCTAAGTCAATTTCGATAGGAGGATTTTGAAGCGCCATAGCTTCAATTGTTGTTCTAACATAGTTTGTATCTTTTATTTTTTCGGCATCTAGATTTCCATAATCTAATACCTTATGCTTGCTCTCATCAGTAAAAATTACAGGTACGGTTGCAGAATTTAAAACTATTTCTGATATGAATGATTTGATGATATCGTCCATCACATCTTTTAAATCAGTAAATAATTTTGAGTCTTTATAGTAGAGAAAATTTTTGCGATTTTTATAATAAGGTATTTCTATAGGATCTCGTTGAGATTTCATTTCTTCGAGTTCCTGATATAATATATCTTTTTCTTCAGCTGTGAGTTTAGCTGGATTGTCGTGTTTTATTTTATCAATATTTAACCAAGTAGTTATTTCACCTTTGTCGTTGGTAAGAATTACCGGAATAGTAGTATTACTTGATACAATTTTTAAATAAAAATCAAAATCGCTCTCTGCAATAGAGAGCCTGCGAGTAGCTTCTGCCCACAATTCCATGCGTTTGAATTCTTCTGCTCCAAGTTTTTCAAATAAGTCGGCTGTATATTTTATAAGTGTGGCTCTTCGTTTAATTGCTTCTGCCCACAAACTAACTTTATTTCGTTCTTCATCAGCTATTTTTTTCACAAGAATATTGGTGTACCATAGCGAAACTCCCACAATAATTACTGCAAATAAAAACAGTAATCGTTTCCATACTACTTTTCGGGAATATATATTCATGAATAATTTTCTAGTTAGGCTTTTCAATTTCTACACCCTGATTTTTTTGCTTTTCTTCAGGAGCAATTTTATCAAGCCATTTGTCAAATTTAGTTTTTTCTTTTGTTTGCAAACGCAAATCAGTCTTTTTAGATTCTTCTTTTTTAGCCGCTTCTTCCCACTCTACTTGCAACTTAACGGGTTTAATTTCTTTATTAGTTCCAAGTGTTGTATCGCTTTTATACATTCCAAACTCTTCTTTTAAAAGCGATTTAACAGTTTGTTTTTCCTGTTTTACATCTTGTTTAATTTTATTGGTTAAGGCAACTTTATCATACGAAAATTTTGGGTTATCAACTGTACCTTTCATAGATATAAATAGTGCCATTCTTCGTTTTCCGTCTTCATCATCATATTCTAAAAACTCTTCGTTTTCTTTTTTGTTTTTTTTTGCTTTTTGAGAAAGCAGTTCATTTAACAATACTTTAAAACGATAATCAATTGCATTATCAAATGTGTGTTTACCCCTCATTTCAAGATTTAATGCTGAAGAGGCTATATTTGTTTTTGCAATATCAATTACTCTGTCTTTTATTACAATTTGTGTTTGAAGTAAACCAAATTTTATATGCTCCAGCTCTGAAAGATTAATGAAGCGAGACAAATTATATACCGGTTCAAATTTTATTAACTCTCCGTTTTCTATGGTTAAATCGGCATTGGTATAAACTTTTGCAGGTTTTAGTCGCAATTCTTTATCAGTAGCGGCAACAAATTGTATGTGAGAGGTGGCTGTTCCTTTTAAATGCTTTGCCTGTAATAATTCCTGTCCAAAATTTTCGCATTGCACAAATAAATCCTGAATATTTATTTTATTTATATCGCCCTCAATAGTTATTAAATATTCATTTTCATCACCGGCATCAAACAGTCCGTTTAAAGTTGCATTACCTTGCATGGTATTCATTACAGCATTCTCCACAAATAGCTTATTATCTTTCAAAACAACTTTTCCGCTAATATTTTCAGCGTTAAATTTTCTGAAATTAAATTTTTCGACATTAACATTCAGATACAAATTTGCACGTTCTGAAAATTTAAGACTAAATGTTGTATCGCTTGATGAACTGATATTATCGGCCAATAATTCATCTAAATTTAAAGTAGCAGAATTTAACTTTGCATCAATTACCAGTTTTTGCTCCGGTACAAAAAAGAAGGAAAGTATATTTCTGAAAAAACCTTTTAGCGCTACCGAAGTGCTTTGAATATTGGCTGAAAAACTGTTTACAATAATATCGTTATTATCAAAAAGCATTTCTGCATTTAGATTGCTTAGCGATTTAGGATTATTTTTTAATACGATATTAGCATTTTGAATACTTAGTTTACCAGCTGTTCTCGACCTTCTGAAATCTTCTGCTGTGTATTCATTCGGGTTTCTGATAGTACCTTCAAAGCGGGCATCGATTATTAACTTGCCCGACATTTCAGCAATAGTATCTATTTGAAAAAAGGATATCCATTCTGCCAAATCAATTTCAGAAACTGTTTCAACATTTATTTTTGGTTGGGAAAAATTGAGAATATGAAATGCCCCTGACAGTTTACTGTTATTCATATTGGCTGAAAAATTCTCCAGCATTAACTCAAATGTTTCGGGCGTATTTTTTTTACCCGTAGTAAAATAGCCTTTGGTATTTAAATTCTTTAGCTCCGTTCCGGTTGGCTTATATAAAACTGTTGCGTTTTGAATTCCAAAATCTGCATCAATCGAGGGCGAAGTATATTTCCCGACTTTGCCGGTAATATCCATTTTAAAATAAAAATTGCCTTGGCTTTTATAGTCTTTTATATTAGCATTATATTTATCGGGTAATAAAGATAGAACCGACTGTATGTCCATATTTTTGCCTCCTATATGGATATTCAAATCTGTTTCGCCTTCGTTATTTTTTATATCTCCGGAAATATCAAATGCTTGTTTAGCTACCTTTATCTGGCTTTTCTTAAACTGATAGCTTGAATTTTCAGCATTAACGGCTAATACCAATTCAATATCAGCATTGGTTATTCTGTTTAGATAATTAACATCTGCAAAGTTTAATGTTTGAACACTAATATTTCCTTCTGCCAATAAATCAAATAATTTTTCAGAGAAATTTCCTTTTAATAAAAGCTCTTTACTTGAAAACACTATTTTATTTTTGATTTGAGAATCTTTATATTCGAAAAGAATATTTTTAAAAATCAAGTGCTGTAAATTCAGTTTAAATGATGAGGGTTGGTCTATTTTTTTTTCTTTAAAAATTTGAAAGTTGTTATTCCCTGTTTTATCAATTTTTACAAAAACAGTACTTTGGTTGAGTTCAATATTTTTAATTTCATAGTTCTTTTTAAACAAATCAAACAAACTCATTTGCAGGAAAAATTTTTCAGCAAAAAGTAAGGTGTCTTTAGTTTTTTCCTTATTTTGCCATGCATCTTTTACCAGCACATTGCTTAATTCGATACTGGCACTCGGAAACTTTTTCAGCAACGAAAAATCAATAGCTGCAATAGAAATTTCGGTATTTATCTGTTTATTTATTTCGGCTACCAAACGCTTTTTAATTTCATCCTGATAGAGGTAAGAAAGCAACAATGCCGATAGTAGCAAAACTATCGGCAAAAGAAAAAGTACTAAAAAAAATCGTTTAACTCTTTGTTGCATTTAGCTTAAAACGAAAAACAGAAACTAATATTACAATTTTAGGATGAAATCATTTTAAGCATTCCTATTTCTTTTTCGGTTAAAAAACGCCAGCGTCCACGAGGTAAATCTTTTTTGGTTAATCCTGCAAAAACAACCCTATCGAGCTTTACAACTTTATATCCTAATTGCTCCATCATTCTTCTAACAATTCTGTTTTTTCCGCTATGCAATTCTATACCTATTTCTTTTTTACTATTTGCTGTTTCAACATAGGCGGCACTATCGGCTTTTACAAAACCGTCTTCTAATCGAAAGCCCTCGGTAAGTTTTATTAAATCTTGTTTTGAAACACTTTTATCGGTTACTACGTGATAAATCTTTTTAACTCCCGATGAAGGATGTGTAAGTTTTTTGGTCAAATCACCGTCATTAGTCAGCAAGAGTAATCCGGTGGTATTTCTATCTAAACGACCTACCGGATAAACGCGCTCTTTACATGCTCCTTTTATTAACTCTAAAACAGTTTTTCGTTTTTGTGGATCGTCAACTGTTGTAATATAATCTTTAGGCTTGTTTAGTAAAATATATACTTTACGCTCCTGACGAATGGTTTGTCCTCCATAGTTAACAATATCTCCGGGTTTAACTTTATATCCCATTTCGGTAACAATTTTTCCGTTTATACTTACCGCTCCGGCTTTAATTAACTCATCAGCTTCTCTGCGCGAACAAATACCGGTATTAGCAATGTATTTATTTAAACGTATTGTGCCATCATCTTCTTTTTCGGCATCTTTCTTTTTTACATTTCTTCTAAATGGTTTACCGGGAAATTTTGGACTTTTCTTTTGCCATTTTTTACTGCCATATTCCGGGGCTTCTTCTTCTCCTTTTTTAGCTTTTTTAGATTTGTAAACAAATGGCTCTTTTGATTTCTGAAAACGTGCTACTCCTTTTTTTGCACCTTCGCGTTCATTTCGTTTATCAAAATAGGAATCTTCTTCCTTGTCATACTTATATCCTTTTGCAGGTTTATCGTCCCATTCAGATATATCAAAGTCTTCATCTACTTTTTTGGAAGCCCAATTAGGCTTATCAATAAAGATATTTTTCTCAAATTTTTTACCATCTGATTGTTTATAACTGCGTTTTGATTTATCGTTCGAAGAGGATTTACGACCTCTTTTGGAAGATGATTTACCTGAATTTCTTTTCTTTTCCATTGTAAATAATTAATTATCGCAAAGATAGCATATTATAACTCCATGCTTGCTTTTATTAGCTATAAAATATGTTTCACAGCAAGGATGTTGATAAATAAGTAGGCAGTATGCAGTTAACAGTTCTCAATAAAAAATATTTTTCAACTTTTTGCATACTGCCAACTTTTAATTAGCGAATCGTAGGATAAAATGCTCCGGGGATATGATTAATTTGTTGTTTTCCTTTGCCAATAATAACAGATACTATATCAAAACGAACTTCTAAGTCGAGCTTATTTTGTTCTATAAAAGCGGATGCTGCTTTAAATAATTGCTTTTGCTTGGTTTTGGTTACAAAACTTTCGGGCTCGCCAAAAAAATTGCTTTCGCGGGTTTTTACTTCTACAATTAGCAAAGTATCTTTTTCTTGTGCTACAATATCCAGTTCGTATTGCTTATAACGCCAGTTTGTAGCAAGGATTTTGCACCCTATGTTTTCTAAAAAACGGGCAGCTATGGCTTCTCCCTTTTTACCGGTATCATGTATTTGTGCCAATTGTAGATAAAATTAGGAGATATTTATGTTTTTTTACTAATTTCGTATATTGATTTATTAACCTACAAATTTATGAAAATGAAGTATTTTTTGGCAACTGCAAGTTTAATAATGCTTTTTTCCATTAATCTCTTAGCTCAAAGTTTTGAAGGAACTATTGAGTTTACTCGTAAAACCAGTATTGATACCACCAAATACACCTATCATGTTAAAGGCGATATGGTACGTATTGAAGAATTAGGTAGCAATGGACAAATTGCAGGGATTATGATTGTAAACACAAAAAATTACAAAGCAAAATCATTAAGCCCTGACCGTAAACTATATATGGAATTAGAATCGCCCAATAATAAATTTATAACTATAAATAATAGCGAAGTAAAAAAAGGGAAAGTATCTAAAACTATTGCAGGTTATAAATGCGATGAATGGTCGGTAAGTAACAAAGACCAAAACACTATAATTACATATTATTTATCAAAAGATAATTTTGATTTTTTTGAGGGTTTATTAATTGCTTTAAATCGTAAAGATAAATTTGCAACTTATTACCAGCAATTACCAGAAACAAAAAGTTCGTTTCCGTTTTTAGCAATCGAAAAAGACCTAACTACAGGAAAAGAAAAAGCGAAATTGGAAGTTAGTAAGGTTACGAAAAAGGCCATAGATCCTAAACTTTTTGAAATTCCAGCCGATTATAAAAAGTTTGAAAAATAAGAATAGCATTTAATCATTAAAAAAAGCGTCCCGAAATTTCGGGACGCTTTTTTATTGTTCAAAACTACACCCCTCATCAATGCAAAGTTTTCCATCAGCTCCCAACTTTAAAGCATAATTATTTTTAATATGCCCTGCCGGAAAGCCAAAACAAACGGGGTAATTATATTCGGCTACATGTTCTGCAATAATTTCTTCGGCTGTTTTTCCAAATGGAACCGTATTGTCTTTCATATCGCTCATGCCTCCTACAATTAATGCTTTTAAATTGCTAAGTTTACCGCTGCGTTTTAAATTTATCATCATACGGTCTATATGATAAAGGTATTCGTCCAAATCTTCGATAAATAAAATTTTGCCATTGGTACTTATGTCAGAAACGCTGCCACATAAAGCGTATAATAAAGATAAATTACCCCCCACCACTTGCCCTTCTATACTTCCTTTTCTGTTAAGCGGATGTGCCTCAAATTCGTAAAATAATTTTTCGCCAAACAAGGCTTTAAACAATGTTTCCGTTGCATAGGCATCTTGCAAAAAATTAATGGGCATGGTGGCATGGAGTGTAGCAACACCAAGCGTATTATGTATGTGCGAATGCAAAACCGTAATATCGCTGTAACCTACCAACCACTTAGGATGTTGCTTAAATTTTGTAAAATCTATACTATCGATAATTCTAACCGTACCGTACCCACCACGTGCTACAATAATGGCTTTTATGCTATCATCATCTAACATATTTTGTAAATCTTCACAGCGCTCTGCATCGGTGCCTGAAAATTGATGATAGCCCCTTAATAAATTTTTACCCAACATCGGTATCAATCCTTTTTCTTCAATTATTTTAAGTGCAGGAGCTAACTCTGCTTCCGAAATCTTTCGGGCGGTAGCAATAATGCCAATTTTATCGCCTTTTTTTAAGTATGTAGGGATTATCATTAACTTTGGACTTCGTTTTTTTTAAAAGGAAACGACCGCAATTTACAAATTTGATTTTTGATTTATGACTTTTAAACGACATACTGTTACTGCCGCTTTACCATATGCCAATGGTCCTGTTCATATAGGACACTTAGCCGGTTGTTACTTGCCTGCCGATATTTATGTACGCTATCTGCGTCAAAAAAAAGAAGATGTAATTTTTATTTGTGGCTCTGACGAGCATGGTGTACCTATAACCATTAAAGCAAAAAAAGAAGGTATTACACCGCAACAAGTGGTTGATAAATACCACAAAATGATGGGCGATGCTTTTCGCGAATTCGGTATCAGCTTTGATATTTATTCGCGTACTTCTTCAAAAACGCATCATCAAACTGCTTCTGATTTTTTTAAAACGTTGTACGATAAAAAAGTTTTTGACGAAATAATTACCGAGCAATATTTTGATGAAAAAGCCAATCAGTTCTTGGCCGATCGCTATATTGTGGGAACTTGCCCCAAATGCGGAAACCCCGATGCTTATGGCGACCAGTGCGAAAAATGCGGCAGCACACTTAGCCCAAACGAATTGATTGAGCCACGATCTACCCTATCGGGCGAAAAACCTGTTTTACGTAAAACTAAAAACTGGTTTTTACCCTTAGATAAAATACAACCCAAAATTGAAGCTTACATAGAAAGCCACAAAAACGATTGGAAACCCAATGTGTACGGGCAGTGTAAATCGTGGTTAAACCAAGGATTACAACCACGCGCCATGACACGTGATTTAGACTGGGGCGTAAAAGTTCCGATAGAAGGAGCCGAAGGAAAAGTACTATACGTTTGGTTTGATGCGCCAATAGGTTACATTTCTGCAACAAAAGAATATTTTGAACAAAAAGGCGAAGCCGCAAAATGGGAACAATATTGGAAAAATAAAGAAACGCGCTTGATACATTTTATCGGTAAAGACAATATTGTTTTTCATTGCATTATCTTCCCTGCCATGCTTATGGAGCATGGAGATTTTATATGGGCAGATAATGTACCGGCAAATGAATTTCTAAATCTGGAGGGTGATAAAATTTCAACATCGCGAAATTGGGCAGTTTGGCTACACGAATATTTACAGGAATTTCACGACAAACAAGATGAATTGCGTTTTGTATTAACATCTATTGCACCCGAAACAAAAGACAGCGATTTTAGCTGGAAAGATTATCAGGCTCGTGTAAACAATGAGTTGGTAGCTATTTTAGGAAATTTTGTAAATCGTGTAATGGTATTAAGTCATAAATATTTTAAAGGAAAAATTCCGCAAGGTAAATTAGACACTGCGCTTTTAGAAAAATTTGAAAAAACACATCAATTAGTTTCGCAATCTATTGAACATTTTCAGTTTCGCGAAGCATTATTTGAAGCCATGAACTTAGCACGTGCAGGAAATTTATACTTGCAAGAAAATGAGCCATGGAAACTCATTAATACTGACAAAGAAAAAACATCAGAAGTTATTTATAACTCGCTGGTATTAACGCTTCATTTGGCTTACCTGTTTGAGCCATTTATGCCATTTACCAGCGAGCGTATTTTAAAAATGCTGAACATAAAAGAGCCTTTGGTACTGAAAAATTTAAACCATACACTAAGTGCAGGACATCAATTAGGTGAAGCAATTTTATTGTTCAGCAAAGTAGAAGATGATGTAATTCAAGCACAAATTAACAAATTACAAGCCTCTAAAAAAGTGGAGAACACAACAATAAATTCTGAAAACACTGCTTTAAAAGCTGACATAACTTATGATGACTTTATAAAAATGGATATTCGCATTGGAACCATTTTAGAAGCAGAGCGCGTACCAAAAACCGATAAACTTTTAAAATTATTGATTGACACAGGAATTGACAAACGCACAGTAGTATCTGGCATTGCAGAATATTATAAGCCCGAAGAAATTATTGGCCAAAAAGTATCGATTCTGGCTAATTTAGCACCACGCAAAATAAAAGGGATAGAATCAAAAGGAATGATTTTAATGGCCGAAAATGCCGATGGGACTTTATCTTTTGTCGCACCTACCAACACTGAAATAAATAATGGAAGTGTTGTACGGTAATAGTTATGGCCCCGTAGTTCAATGGATAGAACGGAAGTTTCCTAAACTTTAAATACAGGTTCGATTCCTGTCGGGGCTACAAAAATTTAGGCTTCGTAGTACAATGGATAGTATGTGAGTTTCCGGAGCTCAAGATGCAGGTTCGATTCCTGCCGAGGCCACATTAATTATACGAATTTATCTTTCGACAATCCCAACCAGTTTAAAGCAGCTCCGTGCAATAATTTTTCCTTTATATCGTTGGTATATGGCATACTTTTAATAAGCTTGCCCGGCTCTAACTCGCCAAGCGGAAAAGGGTAATCGCTTCCCAAGGCAATTTTATCAGCTCCAAATAAATCGAGCACATAATCTAAGGTTTTGGCATCGTGTACCAAACTATCTATCCAAAATTTACCAATATACGAGCGCGGATTTACATTATTATCAATAGCCACCAAATCAGGGCGACAATTAAAGCCATGTTCTATTCTACCTAATGTAGCCGGAAAAGAACCTCCACCATGTGCAAATGCTACACGTAATTTGGGTAAACGCTCTAACACGCCTCCAAAAATCATGGAGCAAATGGCTCTGCTGGTTTCGGCCGGCATTCCTACTAACCAAGGCAACCAATAACGCTGCATATTAGCTTCGCCCATCATTTCCCATGGATGAATAAAAACAGCCATTCCTAACTCCTCGCAAGCCTGAAATATGGGATAATATTTTTCTTCATTTAAATTTTCCTGATTTACATTCGACCCAATTTGCACACCTGCCAAACCTATTTTTTTGCAACGCTCCAGTTCTTTTACAGCTAAGTCGGGCGCCTGCATAGGTATGGTTCCTAATCCGATAAAACGCTTAGGGTATTGTTGTATAATTTCGGCAATATGGTCGTTTAAAAACATGGATAACTCTAAGCAATCATTTGGTTTTGCCCAATAGCTGAACATAACCGGAACGGTAGAAAGCACCTGTACATCTACTTTTTGATGATTACATTGGTGTATGCGTTTATCTGCACTCCAGCAATTATCTTCTATTTCACGAAAAAATTTACCGGTATCTAAAATCATTCTGGCGCAACATGGCTTATGATGATCTAATTGTATAAATCCGCCATAACCAAATTTTTCTTTCCAGTTGGGAATATTTTCGGGCAGAATATGTGTATGAATATCTATGGTAAAAATATGTTCTTGCATAGCAACAAAAGTAAGGAAAGCCAAGTCATAAAAAAAGCCGGTTTTTTCCGGCTTTATCATTTACGCATTATAACTGTTGTGATGATTGTAGTTAGGTTCTTCTTTACCATTTATTTTTCGTTCTTTAAAACGAATGTATCCAAATAATAATTTACGAGAGTTAATAATTTTATCAATTAAAACCTTTGCGTCTTGTTCGGTACAATAGCCTAAATCTTGAGCTATATATACCAATGTTTCCAGTTCAAACAAAGCGCTTTTAGCTGTAAGCAAATATTTTAAAGATGCATTTGCCTGTTTACGTCCTGCTCCTTCTGCAATTCTGGATGGTACGGTTATTGCAGTTTCTCTTGTTTGCAAGGCCAATCCACAACGCTCACTTTCAGGATAATAAGACGTAAACTCATAAATGCTCTTTACTAAAGCCCTTGCCTCTTTCCACACATTAAGCTCTGTATAGCCGGTGGTATTATTGTTTTCCATTTCCATTTCCATAGTTGGTAAGATTTAAAATTTAACTTTATTCTTTATTCTTTATTCTTTGCTATAACAAACTTAACACATTTTCGTTAAAGTGCAAATTTTTGCCGACAAATATTTTAATTTTTATTACTAATTTTTTTAAATGGTTTGATTTGTAAATAAAAAAGCCGCTAATAAAAGCGGCTTATATTTATTTGGCATATTATTTAAATTTTGGGGTTTGGGGGAGGTTCCATTATATCACCACAATGTTTACAGGTTCGTGAATCCAGACTGCCGTAAAAACGGGCAAATACTTCCTGAAACTGTGTCATAATATTGTTAAGCTTAAAATATTCTTCGTATAGTTTATGATTGCATTTTTCGCAAAACCATAATAATCCGTCTTTTTCTCCATCTCTACGCTTGCGTTCTATAACTAAACCAACTGTGTTTGGTCCTCTCATTGGGTTATGAGGCACCTTAGGGGGCAATAAAAATATTTCGCCTTCTTTAATAGGCACATCTACTGCTTTGCCCTCTTCCTGAATTTTTACGGTAATATCGCCTTCGAGCTGATAAAAAAACTCTTCGCTTTCATTATAATGAAAATCTTTACGAGAGTTTGGCCCCCCAACAACCATTACTATAAACTCCGTATTTTCATATACTACTTTATTTCCTACCGGTGGTTTTAATAAATGACGATTTTCATCTATCCATTTTTTAAAATTGAAAGGACGTTGAATTGACATAATTTTAATAATTTTTAATTTGCTTACTAAAGTAACAAACATCTATTTTTAATCATAAATTTATGAAATTTTTATTCACATTTATCCTGCAAACTTTAACACATGGATTTAAATCTTAAAAACAAAACCGCTATAGTATGCGGCAGCACGCAAGGAATTGGAAAAGCTGCGGCTATTGAGCTTTCTAAAATGGGAGCCAATTTGGTATTGATTGCTCGCAACGAAGAAAGTTTAAAACAAACCATTAATGAGCTGGATTCTTCACATGGTCAAAAACATAAATTTTTGTGTGCCGATTTTTCACAAGCGGAATTATTACGTGAAAAAATCAATAATTTTATAAAGGCCAATGAAAAAGTTCATATATTGGTTAATAATACAGGAGGTCCTCCGGGAGGCTTAATTTCAAATGCTAAGACTGAAGATTTTTTAAACACTTTCAATAATCATTTAATTTGTAATCATATTCTAATGCAAGCGGTAATTGAAGGTATGAAAGCAGAAAAATACGGCAGAATTATTAATGTAATTTCCACTTCGGTAAAGCAACCATTAAAAGGGCTTGGAGTTTCTAACACTATACGTGCAGCAGTTGCAAATTGGGCTAAAACACTGGCCAACGAAGTAGCAAGTTATGGCATTACCGTAAATAATGTATTACCCGGAGCAACAAATACACAACGTTTACGTTTGCTTATTGAAGCAAAATCAGAAAAAACCGGTGAAGCTATTTCTGAAATTATCAACGAGATGGAAAGTGAAATTCCGGCAGGACGATTTGCGGAAGCCCATGAAATTGCGGCAGCCATTGCATTTTTAGCCTCTCCTGCTGCAGCTTATATTACAGGGATTAACTTGCCTGTAGATGGGGGTAGAACAGGGTGTTTGTAATTGAATACATAATGAAAAAAAACGCCATATTATTTTTGATGAGCCTAATCAGCTTTGCCCTTTCTGCACAAGAAAGCGAAAAAGTAGTAGGCTTAATTAAAATTTATGGAGAGGGTTCACGTTTTAATAGCCAGTCTGCATTATCAATTGGAGGTTCAGGAAACTTTGTAATTAAAGAGCGTTTTGTAGTCGGGTTTTATCTTAATGGAAATTCTTCTATGATTAGAAAAAATTACCTGAAAGATAATAACATGAAGCTCGATTTTATACATGGAGGAATTATCCTGCAATACATGGGAAGAATAAAAGAAAATACGCTTTGGACAATAGGAGCACGTGGCGGTTATGCCGATATTTCTTTACAAAGAGAATCGCTGTTTATTGGATTACAGTCGGAAAAATTATATGGTGCCAATGCATGGGTTATTCAGCCAGAGGCAAGTGTAATTTTTGATTTTTCGCCAATTCTGGCATTTGAAATTTCTACTGCTTATCGTTTTTCGCAAACCGATTCGCCCATTTTTTCCAACGCAGAGTTAAGCAGCCTATGCATTTCTGCGGGTTTAGTTTTTAAAATACGGGATTTTTAAAACAAATTATTTTTTCTCAACCACCCTTGGAACACGGAAATAATCCGAATCGCGTTTGGGTGCATTTTTCAAGGCTTCTTCTTGTGTAATAGTTTGTTTTACCTCATCATCGCGAAGCACATTTACTTCGTCTGTCATATATACCAGCGGTTCTACATTATCTGTATTAAGTTCATTTAATTTCTCTACAAATGAAAGAATACGGTTTAGATCTTTTTTAATTTCTTCCTTAGCTTCATTTTCAAACTCTAAGCGAGAAAGATGCGCCAGCTTATCAATTAATTTATCATCTACCTGCATTATAAAAAAGATTTTAGAGGTTCGT
>CALKJP010000140.1 GCA_937995645.1 uncultured Bacteroidia bacterium | reverse complement strand
TACACATTTTTCAAACCCAATTTGTCCTGTGTATCAAAATGTAACAGCAAACGCAGTAAGTAATCCGGAAGAAATAAAGAAAAATTTAATTGCGCAATTAACCGCTCCTGTGCGTTGGACACAATCGGTAAAACAAATGGTTGCTGACGGAGCAACACATTTTATTGAAGTTGGCCCCGGAAAAGTTTTACAAGGATTAGTAAAGAAAATTGCGCCCGAAGCAGAAGTTGCAAGTGCATAAAAAATCAACTCGTGAAAAAACTTAATGTTTTACTTTTTAGTTTCGTTTCGATTTCTTGTTTTGCACAATTGAAATACATTGGCTTAACAGGAGGAGCAACATTTGCCAATCAAAAATGGGAATTTAAGCCACTGGATGTTACACAGCGCATGAATTATAAAATTGGCGGAAACGGTAGTCTTTACACCGAATGGGGCGACCATGAAGCATTTACCTGGATATTTGAAGGACAGTATAATCAAAAAGGAGCAAGAGGAACCGATTTAATTTCCGGCAACAACTTTACAAGTAAAACCGATTATTTTTCTTTGAATGTATTATTAAAACTACGTGCTGATTTTTATGCAGGTGCACCTTATATTGTTGCAGGTCCTCGAGCAGAATATTTATTTTCTCAGGGAGGAGCTCCGGTGGGCTTCTCCTCTTTTAACATTTCCGCTTCATTGGGTGCAGGATATGATTTTTACATCAGCAATTTTATTGTACCATTTGTAGAAGGCATTTATAACCCATCTATTACTCGCATGATAAATAATGACACCTATGCAGTAAAAGGCAAAGCATGGGAAATTAAAGCAGGTATTAAATTTAGAAGAGGTGCTGGAAAACGCGGCCCAAGAAACCGCCACAACGATTGTCCTCCGGTGTATTTATAATAGTGTTTTATTTTTCAATTTCCCGCTTTCTAAAACTTTATGAAAATATTTGAGTGTGCGGGCATTATTTAAAATTTCGAGATGATGTAGGTGATGACAATCAGAACCGACAAAATCAATTAAGTTTTCATCAATTAAGCGTTCTGCATTTTTTTTAGTTTCCGGAGAGTAGTGCCCTGTTAATGATATAGCGTTAAGTTGAAATAGTACCCCTTTTTCTTTCAATTCATAATAGGAATCAAAGCTGCGATACCAATAGCTATAACGCTCGGGATGTGCAAGAATGGGAATATAACCGTTCATCTGCATATCAAATATTGCTTTGTATAAATTATCAGGAGCAGCTACAAAAGGCAATTCAAACAACACATATTTTTCACCTAATGCAAGCAGTTCTTTGCGCTCTATTTTTTTCTCTAGTTCGTAATCTAAATAATACTCAGCAGCGGCTTCAATTTCGATTGAAAAATTTTGCTTGCTAAGTTCGTTTCTTACCTTATCCAATCCACTTAAAATAATTTCAGGTGTATTACGATAAAAATCGCTCATTACATGCGGAGTGGTAATTACTTTTTTATAACCCAGTTCTGCAAAGCGTTGTAAGAGGAGCATACTGTCTTTAATCGTTTTTGCACCATCATCAATTCCGGGAATTAAATGCGAATGAATATCTACCTGCACTTGCGATAAATCTGCCGGTGGTAAATGTTCTTTCTTTTTGAAAAAGCTGAATATTCCCATAATTCGCAAATAGATTATTTATGCTTTAAACTATTTAAGTGATAATACACTATCATATTAAACAAGGTGCGTGCGCCAACATTTCCGTCCCATTCATCAGTACCCGGAGCCACTTCTACCAAGTCCATTCCAATTATTTTTTTACCCGATGCACTTAGCTTTTTAAAAAAGTAGATAATTTCCGAAAACTCAAAACCGCCCGGCACTGGAGTTCCCGTATTAGGACAATATTTTGGATCAAAGCCATCTATATCAAAGGTAATATATACCTCATCACCTAATGCTGATATTACTTCATCGCATATTTTACTCCACGTTTTTCCTTCATGTATTTGTTCTTTTATCTGCCAGTCGAAAAAGGTTTTTACTTTTGGATGATTTTGAGTTAACTCAACTTCTTCTTCGCAGATATCGCGAATACCAAGCTGAACGATTTTATCTATTTTTTCGAAGTTTAGAACGTTATATGCAATAGAAGCGTGTGAATCTTCAAATCCTTCATAGGCTTTTCTTAGATCGGCATGGGCATCAATTTGTAAAACTGAAAATGTTTTTTCTCTCAATTCATTCAATGCTCTAATATAGCCAATTGGTGTGCTGTGATCGCCTCCTAATAAAATAACTTTTTTATCTTGCTGTAAATAATTTTTAATCTCTCTATATGTTCTATCATGCACTTTTTTTGTTGCCTCATTTAAATGCTGTAAAATTTCTTTCATTTTCGGATTAGAATCTACCTCTCCTCCTTGCTCTAAAAAGGAAATATATGATTCTGACAATTCTCTTAAACGTGCGTTTTCTTCTGTGTTTTCAACAAAACGCTGATCTAATGCTAATTTTATTTTCCATACTTCTTTTAAATCAGGATGAAATAAATCTAATTGATAAGAAGCGTCAACAACTGCTTTTGGTCCGTTTGCAGTTCCGGGCTTGTAAGAGGTTGTAATATCTAAGCATACCGGAAAAATAACATATTCTGCTTCTTCTATTGTGTAAGGTAATCCTAAAAAATTTCCGTTGTGAACAGCAACATCGTTGGGGTTAAAATTTTCCATAATTTAATTTAATCAATGTTATAACATGAATTTTTAAACCAAGCTAAAGTTTTTTTTAATCCTTCATCAAAAAACACTTTTGGTTCGTATCCTAATAAGTATTTAGCTTTAGATATATCAGCAAGTGAATCGCGCACATCGCCTTTTCGTTCGTCTTTAAATGTAGGTTCTACGGTAGCTCCCGTGTATTTTTTCAAAATATTAAACATATCTAAAATTGAAGTCCGCTCACCACAAGCTATATTAAAGACTTGTCCGTATGTAGCTGTATCTTCGCACAACATGGCTTTAATATTTGCTTGAACTGCATTTTCTACATAGGTAAAATCGCGGGTTTGCAGGCCATCGCCAAAAATAGTTGGCGATTGATTGCGCAATAACGCTTTCATAAACAATGGAATTGCTGCTGCATAAGCTCCTTCCGGACTTTGATTGGGTCCATAAATATTAAAGTAGCGCAAACCTATGGTAGGGAAATTATACGTTTTGTAAAATACTTCAGCATATAATTCATCTACTCGTTTACTTACGGCATAAGGAGAAAGTGCATTGCCAATGTTATTCTCATTTTTGGGTAATATTTTACTATCGCCATATACAGAAGATGAGCTTGCATATACAAATCGTTTTACTCCTTCATCTTTTGCCGCTATCAATAAATTCATAAATGCATTTACATTGGCATTATGGGTTGCCATAGGATTACTAATTGACCTAGGAACCGAGCCTAATGCTGCCTGGTGAGAAATAAAATCTATTTCTTCAACCATTTTTTTGCAGGCTTCAAAATCGGTTAAATCAAC
>CALKJP010000139.1 GCA_937995645.1 uncultured Bacteroidia bacterium | reverse complement strand
ATAGTGCATCCCGATTACTAATCGGGAAGGTCACTGGTTCGAATCCAGTCGGGATCACTTTTTAAAAACAATTAAAACTACTAATTTCTATATTAAACTCGATTATATACATTTAAAATAATCGAAAGGTTCCATACAGTCTTTACATTGATATAAGGCTTTGCAAGCTGTTGAACCAAATTGAGAAATCATTTGAGTATTTTTAGAACCACAGCGCGGACAGGCTAATTGTTTGGACTTCCCTAATAAAACTCCTTTGTCAACACTGGTTTTTTCAGGTGGGGCTATACCGTATTTTCTTAATTTTTCTTTAGCTTCATCGGTAATCCAATCAGTTGTCCAAGGAGGATTGTAAATCATTTTTACACCTACATCTTTTATCCCGTTTTGGTGCAATTTCGAAACTATATCGTTTTCTATTTGCTTCATAGCAGGGCAACCGCTGTATGTAGGAGTTATTATTACTTCAACTTTTGAATCTGTAATGTTTACATCGCGCAAAATTCCCAATTCCCAAATATCTATAACAGGAATTTCGGGATCTGGAATTTCGCGTAATAATTGTATGATATTTTCTTTATTAGGGTTTACCATTTTGCTTCAGGATAAGCACGAGGTAAAGATTGCATGATTGCAAGAATATATCCTAAATTTTCGGTATGTAATCCTTTCCGTGAACCACTTTGCATAACAACGTTTTCAGGCTTTGTAATAGTTGATTTTGCAAATGTTTCATCAATCATTTTTTCCCATTTAGGCAATAAGGCTTTTGCATCTACTCCAATACCTTCTTTAGCCATCAACTCTTCTACTTCATCCATTTCAAACATCTCACCGGTGTAACGGTATTGGTCATTTACGGCATCTTGAAGACGCTTATTGCTTTCTTCAGTACCATCGCCTAAACGCTCCATCCAAGTGGATGTATGGCGTAAATGATAGGTAATTTCTTTTAACGATTTTGCGGCAATTCCAGCTAAGGTTTCATCATTACTCTTTAATAGTTCTGAGTAATACAAATAGTCAAAAGCACTCATAAAAAAGGCTCTTGAAATGGTATATGCAAAATCTCCTTTAGGAAGTTCGCTGATTAATAAATTATAAAACTCTCTTTCGTTTCTAAAAAAAGCTAAATCGTCTTCAGTTTTTCCTTTACCTTCAACTTCGGCAGCGTATTTATATAATGCACTTGCTCTTCCAATTAAATCTAAAGAAATATTTGTAAGGGCCAGATCTTCTTCTAAAAATGGACCATGTCCACACCATTCGGCAATTCTTTGCCCATGTATTAAACTAGTATCTGCCAATCTTAGACAATAGGTAAATAAAGCTTCTTGCTTATTCATTTTTCATTTTTTTAAATAGAACAATTTACATGTGTTTAATTCCATCCGGTACTACATAAAAAGTAGGATGACGATACACTTTATCATTTTGCGGATCGAAGAATGGACCAACATCTTCTGGAGTACTGGCAACAATAGCAGCAGCCGGTACTACCCATATTGCCGTGCCTTCGCCTCTGCGTGTATATAAATCACGTGCGTTTTGCAATGCCATTTCCTTGTCGTAAGCATGTAAGCTACCTGCATGCTTAAAGGGCTGTCCGGGTTTGGTTTGAATAAACACTTCCCATAATGGACCTTGAGAATCTTTTACTTCACTCATATTTATAAATTTTATGCGGCAAATAATGTTTCTTTTTTCTTAGCGGCATGGGCTGCTGCAGCTTCGCGCACCCAACGACCATTTTCATGCGCAGCTATTCTGGCTGCTAAACGTTCTTTATTGCATGGGCCATTTCCACTTATTACTCGATTAAACTCAGCCCAATCTATTTCTCCAAAGTCATATCCATTTTTTTCAGGGTTCCATTTTAATTTTTCGTCTGGTATTTTTAAACCTAAATATTCCGCCTGTGGAACGGTTTGGTTTACAAAACGCTGACGAAGCTGGTCATTTGATTCGCGCTTAATTTTCCATTTAATGGCATTTGCCGAGTTTGGAGAATTTTCATCGTTTGGACCAAACATCATTAATGATGGCCACCACCAACGATTTAAAGCATCCTGTGCCATTGCTCTTTGCTCTGGTGTACCATTAGCTAATTTACAAATAATTTCATAGCCCTGACGCTGATGGAAACTTTCTTCTTTACAAATTCTAACCATGGCACGAGCATAAGGACCATAGGATGTTCGTTGTAACATTACCTGATTCATAATAGCTGCACCATCTACTAACCATCCAATAGCACCAATATCTGCCCAAGTTAGGGTTGGATAATTGAATATACTCGAATATTTAGCTTTACCGGTATGTAATTGTTCTAACATGGTATCTCTGTCAATACCCATTGTTTCTGCTGCAGTATATAAGTATAAACCATGCCCGCCTTCATCTTGAACTTTAGCCAATAATACCATTTTTGCTCTTAAACTTGGGGCGCGTGTTATCCAATTACCTTCAGGCAGCATACCAACAACCTCCGAGTGTGCATGTTGCGAAATTTGACGTATTAAATGTTTTCGGTAATTTTCAGGCATCCAATCTTTAGGCTCAATTATTTCTCCTCTATCAATTCTTGCCTGAAATTTTTCTTCCATTTCGGCAATATTTAAGGTGTTTTCCATATATAATAATATTGAATTGTTTGCAATGATAAAAATTTAAAGTTTTTAAATCAATGACAATGGTCATGTTTTTAAACAGATGGCTAGTTATTTTGTTTCTTATAAAGGATGTTTTCGTACAAAAAAATATAAAGCTACCTTTTAAATTAAATTATATTTTTGCAAACAATAAAAATTTTAAAGCATAAAAAATGGCAAAATTTAACACCCTAACTATTAAAGATATTAAGAGAGAAACAGCCGACTGTGTTTCTGTTGCATTTAATGTACCAGATAATTTAAAAAATGATTATAGATTTATTCAAGGTCAATATATTACCTTAAAACGTTTATTTAATGGCGAAGAGGTTAGACGTTCTTATTCTATTTGTAGCAGTCCTTTAACTGAACATGAATTAAGAGTTGCAGTTAAAGAAGTGCCGGGAGGAAAATTTTCAACATGGCTAAACAGAGAAGCTAAAGTTGGAGATTCATTGGAAGTAATGCCCCCAATGGGGAATTTTTACAGTGAAATGAACCCATCCAACAATAAACATTATGTTCTATTTGCCGGTGGAAGCGGTATTACTCCTATATATTCTATCTTAAAAACCGTTTTAGCAGCAGAACCTAAAAGCACCATTACTTTATTTTATGCTAACAGAAACGAAGATTCTATTATTTTTAAAAATGAAATTAAGGAAATTGTAGAAAAAAACAGCGACCGTTTAAAAGTATATCATATATTAGATGATGCACCAGCAGGATATGCTGATTTATATAAAGGTATTTTAAGCAAAGAAAAAATAAAGGCATTAATTGATAAACATGTAGGACTAAATTCTAACAATGAATTTTTTATTTGTGGTCCTACACCTATGATGGACAACGTAAGAGAAGTTTTAGAATCACTAAACGTTGAAAAAAACAAAATTCACATAGAGTATTTTACAGCACAGGAAACTAAACCTTCTGAAAAACCTGCTACAACAGATGTAGTTATCAATAGTAAAGTAACCATAATAATGGATGGAGTTGAAACCGTTATTAATCTTGCTTCTAACGGCAAAACCATTTTAGACGCTGCTATGGATGCAGGATTAGATGCCCCATTTGCTTGTAAAGGAGCAGTTTGCTGTACATGTAAAGCCAAAGTTTTAAATGGAATTGTTAGTATGGATATGAATTACGCATTAACTGATGATGAAGTTGCAGAAGGGTATATTTTAACCTGTCAGGCACATCCTCAAAGTGCAGATGTAACTGTTGATTATGATGTTTTATAAAATTACTTATTAAAAATTAGCAGCTTAAGGCTGCTTTTTTTAACAAAATAAACATGCCTCTTTTTGTCATTTTTATTTTTATTTGCTATTTTTGTCATGTTTAAAATTGTGAGATATGGAAACATTAGCAAACATTCTAAAAGAATTAAGAACACAAAAAGAATTAGCTATTAAAGAGGTGGCTCAAAAAACAAAAATTGACGCCAGCCTAATCAGTCGTTTTGAGAATGGAGAAAGGCTTCCAACTAAAGAGCAGGTTAAAAAACTGGCAAAGCATTATAAAGTAGCAGAAAGTAACCTTTTAATTAGCCTTTTAAGCGAAAAAATATATAATGAAATAGCTGATGAAGATATTGCCTTGCAGGCATTACAAATTGCAGAAAGCCGTATAGCATACAAGCGCAAAAACTTTGGTGATTCAGAAATACTAAAAGAGATCGATTCTTTAAAAAAACAATTAGATGCCAAAAGACCTTTACCAATTGCACAACTTAAAAAGCTGGAAGAGTATTACAAAATTGCCTACACGCACGAAAGCAATAAAATAGAAGGCAATACACTTACACTTCAAGAAACAGCTTTGGTTGTAGAAAAAGGTATTACGATTAGTGGAAAAAGTGTGCAGGAGCATTTAGAGGCAATCAACCATGCAGAAGCTGTAGAGCTACTATTAGATTTGGTAAAAAACAAGGCAGAAATAACAGAAAGCCTTATTAAACAAATACATGGCATAATTTTAAGAGGAATTGACCGCGAAAATGCCGGACGCTACCGCAATGTAAATGTTAGGATTACTGGCAGCAAGCATATTCCGCCTGAGCCATATATGCTTAATAAATTAATGGAAGACTATATCTTTTTTTATGAAGAAGCCAAAGAGCGCTTGCATCCGGTTGTTTTAGCTGCCGAAATGCACGAAAGATTAGTGAGTATCCATCCTTTTATTGATGGTAATGGAAGAACATCGCGCTTAGTTATGAATTTAATTTTATTAAAAGCGGGGTATCCAATTGCTAATATTTCGGGCGATAGAAACAGCCGACTTGAATACTTTAAAGCTTTAGAAAGCGTAAACATTGAAAACAATAAGCATCTTTTTTACCGCTTTATTGCAGAAAATGTATTGCTTTCTTTAAAAGATTATCTTCAAATAGTTGGTTAATTCGGAAAAGCCGCAATAGTTATTGCGGCTTTTCTTTTACATTATAACTCTTATTATATTCGTAGCTTTAAGAAATGTATCTATGACAAAAGTTCGCCCCTTCAGAGCAATTCGTCCGGTAAAAGACAAAGTGCATTTAATAGCTTCACGTTCGGTTGACAGCTATAAGCCAAATGAATTATATGCAAAACTTGCTGAAAATCCTTACACCTTTTTA
>CALKJP010000138.1 GCA_937995645.1 uncultured Bacteroidia bacterium | reverse complement strand
TTCCTGTGGCTACTGCACAAAACTGGCAGGAACGAGTACATATGTTACCCAAAATCATAAAAGTGGCAGTACCGGCTCCCCAGCATTCGCCCATATTTGGACAATTTCCGCTTTCGCAAATAGTATGTAATTTATGTTCATCAACCAGTTTTCTTACTTTGGCATATTCTTCTCCGGTGGGTAGTTTTACTCTAAGCCAATGAGGTTTTTTGGTTTTAATTTCTGACGATGGTTCAGTTTGCTCGGTTTTAATTTCTAATGAGGGTATAATTTTTTCTGACATAATTAATTAGTATTCTTTGTTTCCAATAAAAATGCTTAAGTAAAAATTTAAAAAATAATTATTGTTTTTTGTATTTGCCATTAAAGGAATTGCCTGAGGGTAGATATCTAAGATTGTTCCTACTTCAATTCCTTTTACTGCATTAAATGCACCGGCATAATCAAAAGCAAATCCAAATTTGGTATATAGCCCGGGATACGGTCTTAATTTTTCAATACCTCTTAACATGGGTGCTCTGCCATAAATATTGTCGGTATAATGTTTAGCTGGGTCATATCTTTCAGTTCTAATATACTGATAAGGAATTGTTGGGTAACCTATTTCTAAATAAACAGGTTTTGCCATTCCAAATGATGCTCCGAGAAAATGATGATATCTTACCTCTATGCCTTTAATACCATCTTTTCCGTACATTTTTCTTTGAATACCCAATCCTGCTCTACAAACAGTTAATGAATTGAGCTTACCATATACATAGCTTTTGGTATTTTCGTAGTATGGGTTAACTGTTTTTACTTCTTTGGGATGTCGCATACTTACGGCTTCTATTTCAAAGTAACGCTTAGTTTTACCTGTAATATGGTTTCCTGTTCTGTAAAAACCGCCCCAACCGTTAGAATGGATTAAAATACCACCATGTTTTTCTTTTCGGTAAAGCACTTCTGCACCCGGATTTTCCGAAGGTGAATTACTCAATAAATCTTGACCATTGGAATAAAAAACACCAAGAAAAAGTGTGCTATAAAAGATAACTATTCGTTTAAGCATTTTTGAAAAAAAAACATTCATTTTTCTTATCATACAAATATAGCACATAAATAGTTCATTTATATGCTTATTTTTGATAAAAATTTACAACCATTTATACATGGAAACCATTCGTTTAAATTATTCAGGACAACTCAGAGTAGTAGCAGAACATGTAAAATCAGGTATATCAACTCATACGGACGCCCCTACCGATAATCAGGGAAAAGGAGAATCATTTTCGCCCACTGATTTATTATGTACAGCACTTGGAACATGCATGCTTACTATAATGGGAATAAGTGCCAATACTCATAATTTTAATATTGATGGAACGAAAGTTAGGATAACTAAAATTATGAAATCTGACCCAAGAAGAGTTGGTGAAATAATCGTTGAATTTGATATGCCAGCAATATCATACTCTGATAAACAAAAAGAAATTCTTCGACTGGCTGCTGAAAATTGTCCGGTTGCTAAAAGTTTACACCCCGAATTAATACAAACAATTATTTTTAACTATAATAAATAAAAATCAAAATTGTTGATTTAATTCTTCTACAGAAATAAGATGATGAGATTGATGGTAAATACACTTCCCGTTTTTAATCAATAATAATTGAGGCGATTCATGTCTTACTCCCAATAACTCTTCAATTTTTTTGGAAACAGCTCGAAATTTAATCAAATCTAAAAAGTAAGGACTTACAGCTTCTTTTACAAAAGTCCAGTTTTTCTCTAACCTGTATAATGACATAGCACTCACCGGACAGCGAGTGCTATGTTTAAAAATTATGAAATACTTATTTGAATTAGTAGTTGATAAATGAAATAGTGTTAATAAATCAGATTCAGATTCTAATTTATTCCAATCCATTAAAACACTATGCGTTGTTAACAACATTTGTTGAATTAGCCTTACCGTAAGCAGGACATTTTTCATGACTCTTGCATGATGATAATAGGGCTATAGAAAAAAAAGCTACTAATGATAAAATGATTACTTTTCTCATAAATAAAAAATTAATTGGGTAAAACAAATGTTGTATATACATCTATATACTGACAAAAATAAAATAAAGTATCTTACAATCCAATAGGCAGTGAATTTTTTTTAAAAATATATTACTAAGGTCTAAAATACTTAATTTTGCTAATGTTTGAGCTCAAAAATCTGTAAAATGAGTTATATAAAAGATAAAAAAGTTGCTATTGACGATACTTGGTACGAATTGTTACATGATGAATTTGAGAAAGAATATTTCATTCATTTAAAGGCTTTTTTAAAATCTGAAAAAGAAAAATACACCATTTATCCACCGGGAAGCAAAATTTTTTCAGCATTTAATCATACACCGGTAGATAAAGTAAAAGTGGTAATTATAGGACAAGACCCTTATCATGGAGCAGGACAGGCTAACGGTTTATGTTTTTCAGTTTCGGATGGTATAAAACAACCTCCATCGCTGGTAAATATTTTTAAGGAGTTACATAACGATTTGAACTTACCAATGCCTAAAAATGGAAATTTAGAAAAATGGGCAAATCAGGGAGTATTATTATTAAATGCTACATTAACGGTTAGAGCCAATCAAGCGGGTTCGCATCAAAAACAAGGTTGGGAAGAATTTACGGATAGTGTGATTAAAAAACTATCAGAAAAAAAAGACGGTTTAATTTTTCTACTTTGGGGAAAATTTGCTCAAGATAAAGCTGCATTAATTGACCATAGCAAACATTCTATTTTAAAAGCAGCACACCCCTCTCCATTCTCTGCAAATAAAGGATTTTTTGGCTGCAAACATTTTTCTAAAACCAACGAAATTTTAATAAATAATGGCCAAAGTCCTATTGACTGGAAAATAGAATAAACACCTTACATTTACGTTATATTTTTATTGTCAAAAAAAATAATCATATTATTTATTTCCTTTTTAGGTGTATATAAAACCTATTCGCAAAATTATTCGCTCGAAATAATTTTGAATGATACTTCTGTACTTTCATCAAAAATTAAATACCACAAAAAATTTAAAAATAAATCGGAGCGAGAAAAAGAAATTAACCAACTTTTTTTTCAGCTGTACGGGAAAGGATTCTTAGCCGCAAGCATTGATAGTGTAATAACAGACAGCTTGCATAAAACCATTTTTATTAGTACAGGAAATGCCTATAAATGGATTCAGATTAAAAATAATAATGTAGAAGAAGGAATAATAAGTCAAGCAGGATTCAGAGAAAAAATATATCGAAATCAAACTATCAATTACAAACAGATAGAACGATTGATGAAACGGATTCTCAATATTTGCCAAAACCAAGGTTATCCTTTTGCCAAAGTTAAGTTGGATAGCGTTATTATCCACAACCATTCTATCAGCGCAAATCTTTTGCTCGAAAAAAATAAATTTATTGTAATTGACAGTGTGATTATAAAAGGCAATGCTAAAATAAACCCCATATATATATACAATTATCTGGATATAAAACCCGGTGATGCATACAACGAAAATAACTTGTCAAAAATTGAAAACAGAATAAAAGAACTTGCATTTGTAAAAGAAAGCAAAGCCTTTGATTTATTATTTACATCTGATAAAAATAAATTGTATTTATATCTCGATAAACGCAAAGCCAGCAGTTTTGACGGTGTATTAGGTATATTACCCGATGACAATAATCCCGGAAAAATAATTTTAACCGGTGATATTCGCTTAAAACTTTTAAACTCAATTGGAAGAGGAGAATTAATTGATGTAAACTTTAGGCGGCTGCAAACACAAACACAAGATTTGCGCACCTCGTTTGTTTACCCCTATTTATTTAATACTCCGCTTGCATTTGAAGGCAAGTTGGATATATACCGCAGAGACTCTTCGTTTATTAATGTAAATCGCATGGGAGGCATTCAATATTTATTTACGGGAGGTAATTTTATTAAAACTTACGTACAATCTAAAAGCTCATCCATCATCTCTATTAACGGATTAGAAAACCTAAGCACTTTGCCCGATTATGCCGATTCCAGAACATTGCTTTACGGCGTAGGATTTAGAACAGAAAAAACCGATTACAGATTAAATCCTCGAAAAGGTTTTAGAATACAATTTAATGGTGCAGGTGGAAGAAGAAAAATTTTAAAACATCCCAAAATAAAAGAAGAGTTGTATGACAATACTGAACTAAGTTCTATGCAATACGATACCGAATTTAGTGGAGACGCATTTATTCCAACATCAAAAAGAAGCACAATTAGAATAGGACAACAAGCCGCATATTTAATTGGAAATAATTTATTTGAAAACGAATTATATCGCATTGGCGGTTTTCGCTCATTAAGAGGTTTTGATGAAGAATCAATTTTTGCGTCATTTTACACCATTACACATTTAGAATGGCGTTATTTATTAGAACAAAACTCCTATGCCTACTTATTCTGGAATGGCGCTTATTACGAAAACAGGAGTATCAATAAATTTATACACGATACACCTTACGGATTTGGATTAGGTCTTAGCTTTGAAACTAAGGCCGGTATATTTTCTTTAAATTATGCTATTGGTCGTCAATTCAATAATCCAATTGATATTAGAGCTGCAAAAGTTCACTTTGGTTTAATAAGCTTTTTTTAAAATTTATATGAAAACCCTGCTCCAAACACTTCTTTAAACTGTGTTTTTGGCCCTTTTCCAATTTGTACTTTTTCTGCGTTTGGTCCTTGATAACCATAGCTTGGTAAATCAATATCATGATCGTAAATAATATGGGTAAAAATACTTGCGCTCATATATTTATTTACTTTCATGGTGATTAATGTTTCCCAGTTTACATCTATGTTTCCTCTATTTTGAGCAACCTTATCAGCATAATTATTAAATAAATCCAGTTTTACTAAAAGGTTTACATTTTTAATTATATCTTTTTGAAAGCGTGATTGCAAATAAGCACCAAACTCAGGTCTGAAATTTTTTCCGCTTTTAATTTTTTCACCGGTTACAGCATCAAACTCTGCAGGGTCAACACCAAATGCTCCCAAATCAGCTAATGTTTGAGCCATTACAAAAGTAAATTTACCGGTAGCCGGAGAAATAAATAACGAAAAAGCTTCATTTGCTTTATAAGTCATTCCTAATGCAGTAATTAAATATCCGGGGGCCATCCAGCGAGAAACAACAACTGAATCATTGGGATAATTATATCCCGGAGCTAATTGCGTTCTGAAATTTCCAAGTGCCGAATAATAAAATTTACCTTTAGCATTATGACTAAACTTTGAATTTAAATCTAATTTATCATCCGACTTTCTCCAACCTTTTGCTCCTTGTTTAATTAAACCATAACCTACATCTAAATTATTATCCCATTTTGTTTTATCTTTTGTATAATTAGCAAAAAAGTTGCCAATAGCAATTGTAGATATTGAATTTTGACCACCTGCAGCCCAGTTTGTTAATGATACCTGAGAAAAACTTAATGAGAAAAATCCTCCTTTTTTCCATAAAATATCTTTTGCAGCTTCTTTATTTTCTTCCTGAGCAAATAGAGAAAAACTACAAACAACGAATGTAAGTACCAGTAAAATTTTAGATTTCATGCTTTAATAAAATTTTAATTAAGGCTACAAAAGTAAGATTAAATTAATAACTTCACCGATGTATATTAAAAAAAAACATGAAACTTTATTCAATAGAAACCGGTAATTTTAAATTAGACGGTGGCGCTATGTTTGGCGTTGTACCAAAAACTATTTGGCAAAAAACTAATCCTGCTGATGAAAACAATATGTGTACATGGGCCATGCGTTGTTTATTGATTGAAGATGGAAATCGTCTGATTTTAATTGATAATGGTATTGGGAACAAGCAGGATGAAAAATTTTTCTCACATTACTATTTGCATGGCAATGAAAA
>CALKJP010000137.1 GCA_937995645.1 uncultured Bacteroidia bacterium | reverse complement strand
AATATTGGAGTTCCTTTAGCTCATACTTTAATTGCTTTAAAATCACTGGAAAAAGGTTTGGGGAAAATTTTACTGAACAAAACAGCGCTTCATAATGATTTAGAAAATAACTGGGCAGTTGTAGCAGAAGCCATTCAAACTATTTTGCGTAGAGAAGGATACCCTAAACCTTATGAAACATTAAAAGAACTCACACGCACAAACGATGTTATAACATCAGATAAAATAAGCGCATTTATTGACACCCTCAATGTGAGCAGTGCTATAAAAGCTGAACTAAAAAAAATTAGTCCACATAACTACACCGGTATTTAAGCATGCGTGTAAGTGGTTTTACCATAGTAAGAAATGCCATAAAGTATGACTATCCTGTAAAAGAAGCCATACTTTCCATTTTACCATTATGTGATGAAGTAATTGTTGCTGTTGGAAAATCAGAAGATAATACAATGGAATTAATTAAATCAATTCCCTCTGAAAAAATAAAAATTATTGAAACTGTTTGGGACGACACACTACGTGAAGGAGGTAAAGTATTAGCTGTTGAAACAAACAAAGCATTTGATGCCATACCACCAAAAAGTGATTGGGCAGTTTATATTCAGGCAGACGAAATAATGCATGAAAAATATTACGAAAACATTCGTGCTGCCATGATGAAATATAAAGATGATAAACAAGTTGAGGGTTTGTTATTTAACTATACTCATTTTTACGGCTCTTATGATTTTGTAGGTGATTCAAGAAGATGGTACAGAAAAGAAATTCGGATTATAAAAAACGATAAACAAATTCGTTCATACAAAGATGCTCAGGGTTTTAGGAAAAACAATCAAAAACTTCGCGTAAAAGCTATTGATGCCTATATTTATCATTATGGCTGGGTGAAACCTCCTGAAGCGCAACAAGCCAAACAAAAAACATTTAATAAACTGTGGCATGATGATGAATGGATGAAAAAAAATGTTGCGAATACCGATTCGTTTGATTATTCGCAAATTGATTCACTTGCACATTTTAAAGGATGCCATCCTAAGGTAATGCAAGAACGCATTAATGCCATCAACTGGAAATTTGATTTTGACCCGACAAGAAAAAAGTTATCCTTAAAAAACTATCTTCTGTACAAAATAGAACAGTTCACAGGCTGGAGAATTGGCGAGTACAAAAACTATATAGAAATTTAAAATTTTCGGCTAAACGTAATTAAATCGGTAGAAGGCAAATTATCAAACCCCAACTGACGAAGCATACAAATTAATTGTCCTCTGTGAAAAGTTGAATGATTCATACAGTGCATAATAATAGTATAAACAGGTTGCGAAAATGGCTCGCCTTTAATAGTTGTATATTCAATAGTTGTATTTAACCAATCTTCATTTTTCGACTCAACAAAATTTAAAAAATCTTGTGATTGATTAATAAAATTTTTCAATACCGATGCGTGCTTAGAAATATCTTTACTTGGCCAATCAGTAATAGGCAAATTATTTAAGCGAGTAAGCCATATATTTTCCGCATCCCAAATATGCAATAGTGTTTTACGCAATGATGGAAAGCTGTTTGGAATTTCTTTATCCAATATATTAATAGCTTTATCACTTATTACCTGTGCAATTATTTTATTTGCCCAAAGATTATATTGCACATATTGAAGAATACTTTTTTTCATTTTTTATTATCAAATTTGTTCTTTAAAAACTGCATAAACAGGATTAAAATCAACATCAGGCTCCTGATTAAAAATACCATATACAGCAGAACCGCTACCACTCATGGAAGCATATACAGCTCCGTTTTGATACATTTTATCTTTTATATTTTTTATTTTAGGATGTTGTTCAAACACTGATTTCTCAAAATCGTTTTTTACTTTATCTTTCCAGTTTTCAACAGGCTCATTTAACACTATCTCTTCCAGATTATAATTTGCTTTCTGAGGTTTAACTCCTGCATAAGCCTGCGCTGTTGACACATGAATTCCGGGATGCACTATTAGTATAAACTTGCCACTTAAATTTAAAGAAATGGTTTCTAGCACATCACCTTTTTGAGTGACGTAAGCAGGTTTATTGGTAATAAAAAAAGAGCAATCGCTGCCAAGCTGTTTTGCGTAATGATGCATTTCTCCCCATGCTAAATTAAGTTCACACACTTCATTAATTGCTTTAATACAAAAAGCAGCATCGGAAGAACCTCCCCCCAAACCTGCACCCATCGGTATATTTTTATGCAAATGAATTTTTATGGCTGGTAAATCATAATCTTGCTGAATTGTTCGATATGCTTTTACACACAAATTTTCATTGGCACTTCCGGGAATTTCTAATCCGCTGGAAGAAAAAAATACAGTTCCATTTTCACTTTTTTTATCAACAATAACTTCAAGAGCATCTTTCCAACCAACAGGCAAAAAAACACTTTCTAAATTATGATAGCCATCATCTCTTTTTTCAACTATGTTTAAACCAATATTTATTTTGGCGTTTGGGAATACAATCATTTTAAAATTTAAAAATCGTTAATGTAATTAGTTTCATTTTTACTTTTTACCGACACTATTTCGGCTATCCAATTACCATCTGAATATTCAGGTGAGATTGCCTTCAATGCAGGAGAAACTGACAAATCAATTAAATACCCTGCAGCCCATATTGAAAAACCAACTCCACTTGTAAACGCTCCTGCAAATATAATGTATAACTCGCCTTTGCTTTGAATCATATTTATGCCGGAATTAGCTGTTAAGTGCCCTAAAAACATTAGTGTTTTCCCTGTAAAATCAATTAATTTACTAACTGATTGACGTAATTTTGTATGCCCGCCTATAATTACAATTTCATTGAGGGAATAGGCATCATTTTCAATAACAATTTCATTTTGGTTAATTTTTTTAATTTTTCCGTATAAATTACCTTGATTTACTCCATATAACTGGTAACACAAAACCGACCCCTCTTTAAAAATCATTTTTTCTTGATTTTGCAAATTAGTTAGCTGTAAAACATATTGTGCAAAAGCAAAAGAAAATTGTAAGCAAAAAAACAAACTCAAATAAAAGCTCTTTTTCATTTTGCAATATTATTAACAGGTATATTATAATAATTTACTAATTCTTTTATCAACTCTTCTGTTTGATAGAGTTTTGCTTTATTAGCTGCCACAATAGTTTTACTTAGTTTTTCTTCGTATTGTTTACGCTGATTTTGCAACCATTGTGCTGTATAATAAAATGCTTTTATGGTTAAATCATTTTCCTGATTGCGGGCAGAGTTTGCTGTAAGTTTTTCGTAACGTTTATAACATCCGGCAACTTCATCATATTCTTTCTGTGCAAAATATCCCATAATCAGAATACCAAACAAAGCATCATATAACTTTTGAAAATTTATTTGCTGATAGGATATTAAAACCCCTTCTAACAAATCAACTGCTTTTTTAATTTCTTGTTTATCTCCCAAAATTAAAAAGCTGGAATAAATTGTGCACAAATTAATATAGCGAACATACATTCCCTCGCTCCATGATATAGCATTTTGTAATAATTCTTCGCAAGTTTTTTTCAAAAAGTTCAATTCTTCTTTAATTGAATCCGGAATTAATTCCTGCGCATTATGCTTGTATGGGAAACCAAAGCGTGTAAGGTAATAACTTGCCTGAACACTTAAGTTTACTATTAAGGGAGTGTTAACATAACTCTTCCAAAACAATTGAGCCGGACGTTTATGAATCATTTCATAAGAACGCCTGTGCAACTCTTCTTGATTATTTTGACTTAATAAATGTTTCAATTTTAAATATTCGGAATTGAGCAATATATCATCCGCAAAATTTAAAATTAAGTAATAATGATTTTCTTGATCTTTAATTAACTCGTTTACCTCTTCAATTACTTTGTCGGAATAAAAACGTGCATCATTCAAATAACTCAAAGTATAGCAATAGCCATATCGAGCCATTATGGATACAGAAAGCGAATCATCGGATTTGTATTTTTCGAAAAAACTGAGATGATTATCAATTTCATTTGGCTCTAAACTATTTTTTATTTTAAAATTAAGATTATGGCGAATATAACTGTAAAGTGTAAACAGATTTTTTTGTTTTTCGAAAACAGCTTCTAATTGTTTTATGTATTTAAGTGTTTCGTTTCGGTTTTCAAGAATAAATGCCTGTTGCGATAAAAATTTAAGAATGCGTGCCTGAGCATCAAAGTCTTCTATTTTTTCAGCAAGGTCTAATATGATTTTTGCCAGTTTATTTGCTTCATCTTTTTCGCCTTTATTAATAAGCGATTCCATTTCTATAAAATTTGAATGTATATATGAAGGATAATTTTTGCTTAAAAAACCGCTCATTTTAAAGGTATGATGACTTAGCTGAAAAAGATTTTTTTTATCTTTTTCTGTTGATGAACCATATACTGCTTTACATAATTTATCGCTGCTTATTTCGGCATTTTTTTGTTTGCTGATAACAGAAATTAATTTTAATGAAAGCTGTGCATTATTGCTTTCCAGATAATTTTTAAATTCCTCGAGTAAATGGGGAGGGGTTAAACGAACCAGTTTTTGAATTATCAGCATAATGCTAATATACAAATAGTAAAATTTAAAAACATCTGATATTCCATTTTTTTTGAGAAACTTTTTTACCAAATACAGGTTATACATTTGTTATACATCAACCAAAAAATTGATTTATGAAAAAGCTATTCATTACCTTTTCTTTTATAATACTTGCTTCTACATTATCTGCACAATATGCAGTTGGGCACAGAACGTTTACTTTTAACGACCCAACTCGTACGGGCGGTTTTGGAAGCGGTGGTGGTCCGGGCCGTCAGATACAAACTGAGATATATTATCCGGCTACATCGGCAGGCGATAATACCCCATTTGTTCAGGATTCATTTCCCATAATTGTATTCGGTCATGGATTTTCAATGGCATGGGATGCATATCAAAATATTTGGGAAGAAATTGTTCCCAAAGGATATATCATGCTATTTCCAAGAACAGAAGGAGGTTTATCTCCAAGCCATTCTGATTTTGGATTAGATTTAGCTTTAATAGTAAACAGTTTTAGAACTTTAGGACAAAATCCATCTTCTCCCTATTTTAATCGTGTAGCATCTACGGCAGCAATTATGGGACATTCGATGGGTGGTGGCGCTACTTTTCTGGCAGCTCAAAATAATACTACTATAACAGCTATTGCAACATTAGCCCCTGCAAATACAAATCCATCATCTATAAATGCTGCAAAATTTGTTAATGTTCCAACATTGGTTATTGCCGGTGCTAACGATTGTGTTACGCCTCCAAATCAACATCAAATCCCTATGTATGATTCAACGGCAGCTTTATGTAAAACATTCATCAGCTTTACAGGTGCAAGCCATTGTCAATTTGCAAATTCTAATTTTAATTGCAATTTTGGAGAATCAACCTGCTCTCCGGGGCCAACTATTACGCGTGCTGTTCAGCACCAACGTACATTCAAATACTTAGTCCCTTGGTTAAATAAATACTTGAAAGGAGCTTGTCATCCACAAAGCAATATTGACAGTTTATTAAATGTTTCTACCACTGTTGAAATTACTTGGAATCAAAGTTGTGTTTCCCAAGCAGGTTTAGACAGAAATTTATGTTCCGGTCAATCAACTCAAATAGGCACAACAAATATGTATGGTTATACATTTAACTGGACATCTAATCCCAGCGGTTTTACGTCAAACTTGCAAAGACCAAATGTTAGCCCTACAACAACTACCGCTTATTTTCTTTCATATACCAATCAATATTCAGGATGCATAAGATTAGATACCGTAGTAGTAAACGTTATTCCAAGTCCTGTTGCAAATGCGGGTGCAGATGTAGGAGCTTGCCAGGGAAATCCTGTTACAATAGGTTCGAGCCCTATAAGCGGTAATAGTTACAGTTGGTCGCCAACTATTAATTTAAGCAGTAGCACTGTTGCAAACCCTCAGGTTAATACAACCAATGTTGGAAATTTTCAATATATAGTTACTGTAAGTAATAGCAATGGTTGCACTTCAAAAGACACTGTTGTGGTTACGGTTTCTCCTTCATTTACTGTTCAAGCTTCTGGTGGGAATAGTGTTTGCGCCAATACTCCTGTTCAATTAAACGGAAGCATAACGCCTTTTATGCCTGCTTCTATAACCAGCACTTCTACACCTGTAAATATACCGGATAATACGCCCAGTGGGGGTTTACAAACAGGAAACAATGTTCCAACATTAACTCAATTGAATAATACATCCTTAGCAGTTGCTTCTGTAAATTTACCTCACAACAATTATATTTTAAGAGGATTAACCACATCTATAACACATACTTTTTGTGGCGATTTAGATATTTATCTAAGAAGCCCAAATGATGAAATATTCGTTATTTCAACAGATAATGGAGGAAGTAACGACAATTATGTAAATATTACATTTACTGATACAGCGGCTAATTTTCCTCCTACCTCAGCGGCATTAGTAGCAAATGGTTTTTACAAACCGGAAGGAATTACCTTTTCAAGTTATACAGGTCCTATGCAAGGATTATGGAGATTATATGTAGTTGATGATGCAGCAGGAGATGTAGGACAAATAACCGATTTTAAATTAAATGTTCTGGAAGTACCTTCCAACATGACATACAGCTGGAGTCCGTCAATCGGGCTTAGCAATGCTAATATTTTAAACCCTATAGCAAATACAACTAATACTACCACATATACATTAACCGCTACACATGCCGGAGGCTGCTCACAAACAGCATCTACCACAGTAACTATTCTACCTTCACCTATTGCAAATGCCGGAAACGATGCAACAATATGTAGCGGTGAAACAATAACAATAGGTTCAGGTGCTATGAGTGGGGAAACTTATCAATGGACATCAAATCCATCCGGATTTTCTTCATCAACATCTAATCCAAGCGTATCGCCCACTCAAAATACCGATTATTATTTAATGGTTACTAACACCGGTTCGGGTTGTATAGCTTATGATACTGTTTCAATTACGGTAACATCGCAACCTACTGCAACCATAACGGCACAAGGCCCTACAACATTTTGTCAGGGAGATAGTGTAACATTAGTTGCTAACAATGGATTTGCAAATTACGCATGGAGCAATGGGGTAACTGGTACAAATACCATTACAGTTACTCAAGGAGGAAGCTATACTGTTACCTTAGGAAATTCTCCTACCTGCCAAGCTACCTCTTCAGCTATTACTGTAACAGTAAATACGCCCTTAGTTCCTGTAATTTCAGCCAATAATACTTCTATTTGCAGTGGTTCAAGTGCAACTATTAGTGTTACAAATGGCAGCTTTAGTTCATATAGCTGGAATGGCACAACCGGTAATAGTAGTTCTGTTACAGTAAATCAAACTGGAACATATTCTGTAAACACAATTGATAATAATGGATGTAGCGCAACTTCAAATATTGTTACAATTACAGTAAATACTGCTATTACACCTACTATTACACAAAACGGGAATATTCTTACATCTTCAGCTGCTGTATCATACCAATGGTATTTAAATGGCAATCCAATAAATGGAGCTACATCGCAAAGCTATACAGCTACTCAAAACGGAAGCTACACGGTTGAAATAACAGATAGTAATGGTTGTACTGCAATGTCAAGTCCTATTAATATTACAATATCAGGAATTAATAAAGCTACTGATGAAATCCATTTTGCTGTTTACCCAAATCCAGCCTCCAATAATTTTACTATCCAAACTGAAAACACATCATATACATATAATGTAACTATTAGCTCTATTACAGGAAATATAGTTTACAATAGCCTGAATATGTCAGGAACACAATTAATTGATTGTAATAATTGGTCAACTGGTGTATATATTATAAATGTACAATCTGAAACATCAACAAAAGTATTCCGATTAGTGAAGCGCTAATCAATATGAACACCGCAATTATCATATAGTATTGCGGTTTTCATAGGTGTGTGAAAAGCCGGGTAAACGAACCCGGTTTTTCTATTATATATCTTGTAATTAACATTTTATATTTGGTAATTAATATTCTTTTTAAGATTTTTGATATCTTAAACTATAACATACATGAAAAAGATTTTATTAACGATTCTCTTATCGGCAATTATATTTTGTGGGTTTTCTCAAACCATATTAATGAACAACAATAACCCAGAAACTATCATTTGTAGTAATACCTATAATTTTTATGATGCGGGAGGAGCAACAGGTCAATATTCATTTGGATTTGGAGCAACATATACTAAGACATTTACTCCAAGTGCACCTGGTCAAAAAATCAGAATTGATTTTTCAAGTTTTGATGTTGAAAACTATTCTCAAGTTTACATGCAAATATTTGATGGACCCAATATTAGCGCTCCATTAATTGGGCAATTTAATGCAAGTAATACACCGGGTACAGTTATATCAACTGCAACAGGTGGAGAATTAACCGTTTTATTTACACACGATGCTTATCAGGGCGGTTACCAAGGTTGGGAAGCTGTTATTACATGTTCATCACCATTAACACCACCAGCTAATGATGAACCCTGTGGAGCAACAATTCTTAGCGTTACTTCCAATCCTCTTAATATAACAACAGGCAGTTTAATTGGCGCAACAAACAGTACAAACGGGTCAACCATTTTTGATCCGTCTTGTTCTATTTACAACAATGGCCCTGATGTATGGTTTAAGGCGGTTGTACCAGCTTCAGGTAACATCGCTTTTATTACTTACGATTCTACCATATATGATACCGGTATAGAAGTTTACCGTCCTTCAAATTGTAATACATTAAGTTATGCTAATTTGTTAAACTGCGATGATAACAGCAACACCAATAGTTTATTTGGAACAATGTCTCGAATTGCCTTAGGACAACAAACACCCGGTGACACTTTATATTTAAGAGTTTGGAAAAATTTAGGTGGCATGGGCTTATTTAATGTTGCAGCTTATGAATTTATACCAAGTGTACAAGTCGTGTATCCAAATGGAGGAGAAATTTTATTACAAAACGATTACGTACAGATAGATTTTATAACTATTGGCGCTGATACAATTGATATTGAATTTTCTGAAAATAACGGAACTTCATGGAGTACTATTCAGCAATTTTGGCCTGTTGTAAATGGTTCTTATTATTGGACTGTTCCTAATATTACCTCAACACAATGCTTAATTAGAATTTCTCAAACAGGGAATCCATCTTTATTTGATATTTCTGATAATAATTTTTCAATTAGTGGCCCATATATTCAAGTAAATCAACCAAATGGAGGCGAGATTTATTCATCAGGACAATTAGGTGTTGATGTTAATTGGATTTCTCCGGGATATTATGGAAATGTTGATATTTTATTTTCAAGTAATAATGGATCTTCATGGACAACTCTCGACACTAATATTTATAATTCCGGATATGTAAATGTTGATTTTCCTTCTGTTGTTTCAAATCAATGTTTATTAAAAATACAAGCCACCGGTAATCCTTCCATGTTTGATTTAAGTAACTCAACATTTACACTTACCAATACTCCTCCAACAATTAATATTTTATATCCAACAGGAGGTGAATTATTTACTATTGGTCAAATAATCAATATAAACTGGATAGCAAGCAATAATATATCTACGGTTGACATTTATTTTAGCGATAATGATGGTGATTATCTTATAGCATCTAATGTTCCTGCTCAACAAAATATTTATGCATGGCAAATACCCAATGGATATTCTATAAATAATCAGTGGGTAATAAAAATACAACCCCATAATTCTTACTGGTTTCAAACTATCTCTAATGCTTTTAACGTACAATTACCCTATCCATCTATTTCAGTTACTCAGCCTGCATTATTTTATAATTTTTATATCGGCAATTATCATTTAATTACTTGGAATAGCTCTCAAATTCAAAATTTTAACATAGAATACTCTCCTGATTTTGGCACAAATTGGTATCCTATTGTAAATAATGTATCAGGAAATTCTTATTACTGGTATGTAAATACTCCTGTAGTTCCAAATGCTCTAATTAAAGTTTCAAATGCAAACGACACTACAATTAATGCAATTAGCGATTTCTTTTCAATATATAATCCAAGTAGTTATGCCACATTAGATATTTCATATTCAGGACCTACAAATATTTGTGCCGGAGATACACTTTCTATTAATATTGATAATGTAACCGGATTAACACCGTATAATATTTTTACGGCACAATTATCGGATATAAACGGAAACTTTTCAAATCCAACATTAATTGGAGTACTTAATGATTATAATCCTAATACCATAATATCTTGTAATATACCTGATACTATTTCAATTTCCGGCACTTACTTAATAAGGGTTACCTCATCTGAAAATCCCGGAATAAGTGATACAATAAGTGTAAATATATCAACAACACCTCTTTTCAATTTCATAGCTAATCCATTAGTAAATTATTTGCCTGTAAGCGGATTAGTTAATTTTACATTTAGCGGTAATCCAAGTACAATTACTTCTTATTTATGGAATTTTGGCGATGGTGGAAATGCTACCACACAAAATCCTACTCATAATTATACTAGCCCTGGAATTTATACTATAAGCCTTACAGCATCAAATATATTTTGCACTAATACAGTTACCAAGCCTTTATATATTGCTATTGAACAACTCTTTGATACGGATACCATATTAACATTAACCTCACAAGATATTTTAGGCTTAGCATTTGTAACTCCGGCTAAAGGATGTTTTGCATTAGCAAATGGAAACTGCTTAATTACGCAAGACAGCGGCTTAACATTTACAACTGTTCCGGTTGGATTAACAACAGCATTAACAAGTGCATCTTTAGTACCGGGTTATTGGTTGGTAACATCTTCAGGAGGTAATATTGCCGCTTCTACAAATGGAGGAACAACATGGAACATTCAAAATGTAGGTACTTCTGATTCCTTATTTGCATCTGCATTTTTAGATAGTACAAATGGCTATGTTGTTGGTAATAATGGCGTGATTTTTAAATATAACGGAAGCAGCTGGATACAACAAACATCAGGCACAACTAACTCTTTGAGAGGAGTTGCATTTTCAGATACTGATATTATTACAGTTGGTTATAATGGTACCTTATTACGCTCTACAGGAAACGGCATATGGGTGCCAAGAACATCTCCGTATAATAGCCATTACAGAGGTGTTGCCTTTAATGATGCCGGTGTAGGATTAGCAGTTGGCGATTTAGGAAGAATCATCAGAACTACTAATCATGGATTAACATGGTCGCCTGCACTATCGGGAGTTCCTATTAACTTTACAAGTGTTGCTATGAGCGGAGATTCTGCATGGGCAGTTGGTAATGGTGGAATCATTTATAAATCATTTGATGCAGGAATAACCTGGATTAGAAATTCCATTGGTGTTCAAAACGATTTAAATGCTATTACATTTTATGGTGAAGAACAATTAAGAAGAATGGGCATTGATGAAAATGCACGTGCTCAAGGCAGCAATAGAGGATATGTAGTTGGCGCAGGCGGAGTTGCCCGTTTATTCGGAAATCCGATTGATACAACCGGAAACAGCACAGACATTATCGAACTTAACAACTTTAATGTTCTGTTTAAGGTTTATCCCGTTCCTGCTATTAATGATATAACGATTGAAGGAACACTTAAAAAGGAAGGATTATTAAACATTACATTAAAAGATATGTATGGCTCAACTGTTAAAGTAATCAATGTACAAAAAGAAAACGGAAATGTGATTAAACGAGTTTCTGTTGCTGATTTAGCAGCCGGTATTTACTTTATACATATTGATAGTCCAGAGCAACAAAGTGTACACAGAATTGTAGTGAGCAAATAATTCAGAAAATAATAATTCCCGAAGCCCTGCCTAAAATAGGCAGGGCTTATTAATTGGAAACTTTTATATCTTTTACATTAAGCTGAAGAGAAACATTTCCATTCCATTCGTTTTCTTCGATGTGATAACAAATATCAATTAATTTACCCGAATACAAATAATCAAACCATTCTCCTAAATTAAAGGCGATCATATCCATTATTATAGAGGGATTTTCTTGCTGATAAATTATTGCTTTTAAATGATTATTGCCTACAATTTTTAATGAATCCGGTTTAACTAAAACATTTTTTGTTGCCAGCATAGGCGAAAGATTTCCCGGACCAAAAGGAGCAAATTGTTTTATCAGTCTATAAAACTTGGGGCTTATATCAGATAGGTTTATAAAGGTATCTATTTCAATTGCAGGAATAAGCATATCATCATGAATACAGCGGCTCACGACTTCTTCAAATCTTTCAATAAATTTTTCCAGATTTTCTATTGGCAGAGTTAGGCCTGCGGCATATTTATGACCACCAAATTGTTCCAATAAATCAGAACAGGCTTCAATAGCAGCATGCACATCAAAATCTTTCACAGAGCGGGCAGAACCGGTAGCTTTGCCATTTGAGGCTGTAAGCAATATAGTTGGTCTATAATATTTTTCTGTTAATCGCGATGCTACAATTCCAATCACCCCTTTATGCCATTGTTCACTATACAAAACAGTTGTTTTTCGTTGTTGCAACACAGAATTTTCTTCAATCATCTGCAATGCTTCATTTGTAATCTGAACATCTAATTCTTTACGCTCAAGATTATTTTTATTAATCAACAATGCGGTATCTCTTGCTTTATCAATATTTGTAGAAATTAGTAATTCTACGGCATTCATTCCTGATTGAATTCTTCCGGCAGCATTAATTCTTGGACCTATAATAAAAACCAAATCACTTACCGTAAGATTTTTCTTTACATTACTTTGTTCAAGTAAGGCTTTTATTCCCGGACGTGGATTTTCATTAAGCTGTTTTAAACCAAAAAATGTAAGCACTCGATTTTCACCGATAATAGGTACAATATCTGCTGCACAACTAATGGCTAATAAATCTAAATACTGATAAGTGTTTTCAATCGGAATATTGTTTTTTAAACAGTAAGCCTGAATAAGTTTATATCCTACTCCACAACCTGTAAGTTCTTTAAAAGGATAATTACAATCGTTTTGTTTGGGGTCTAAAACAGCAACTGCATTTGGAATTTCATCTCCCGGTAGATGATGATCGCAAACAATGAAATCAATATTTTTTTCTTTTGCATAATTGATTTTATCAACCGAACGAATACCGCAATCTAAGGAAATTATAAATGAGAATTTGTTATCTGATGCGAAATCAATTCCTTTAAATGAAATGCCATAACCTTCAGTATAGCGGTCAGGAATATAGTAAGACACATTTGGATAAAATGAAGTAAGAAATGAATACATTAAAGATACAGCTGTAGTTCCATCTACATCATAATCGCCATAAACTAGAATATTTTCGTTTTGCTGAATTGCCTTGCTTAACCTATCTACCGCAACATCCATCCCTTTCATCAAAAAAGGATTATGCAAATCATCTAAACTTGGACGAAAAAACTTTTTTGCTTCATCAAAATTGGTTACGCCTCTTAATACCAGCATAGATGCAATTTTTTCATCTACATTAATTTCTTGCATAATTCTTTTTACAGCTTCCTCATCTTTTATTTGCTGCAATAACCAACGCTTTGACATTTGTCAGAATATTTTTTTTAAAATGATACTTTAATAAATTTAAGAAGACGACTTCTTTTTTTCTTTTGTAACTTCTGTTTGAATACGAATTGACTCTGAGTGAATCAACTGAAAAATTGACTGTATAAATTCATCACTTAATCCTAATTTATATCCTGTGGCTTTTCTGGTTTTAAGAATTTCTGCCCAACGTTCTAGCTGAAAAATTGCTACATTATTTTTGTATTTATAGGATCCAATTTTTTCTACAATATCCATTCTTTGTTCAAGTACTCTTAACAACTCAACATCTATTTCATTTATTTCATTTCTAAATTGCTCCAGTAAATTTTCAAACTCTAAATTTTCGCTATGTGTTTCACGTATTTTTAAATTATTTAAAATTTCAATTAGCTTTTGAGGTGTAATTTGTTGCTTTGCATCGCTTAACGCTTGTGAGGGATTAGGGTGCGTTTCAATCATTAAGCCGTCCATATTTAAATCAATGGCTTTTTGAGCAACTTCTTCTATCATATCAGCTTTTCCTGAAATATGACTTGGATCGCATATAACAGGTAAATCAGGACATTCAACTTTAAGGGCTATCGGTATTTCCCACTGAGGCAAATTTCGGTATTCCGATTTTCGGTAAGAATAAAATCCGCGATGAATGGCTGCCAGTTTATTAATTCCTATTTTATTAAAACGCTCTAAAGCTCCAATCCATAATTGTAATTCGGGATGAATAGGATTTTTAACCAGCACAGGAATATCTATCCCCTTTAATGCTTCGGCAATTTCTTGCACATAAAATGGATTAACGGTAGTTCGGGCTCCAATCCATAATACATCAATACCAAATTTTAATGCTTCTTCTACATGTTTTGGATTAGCTACTTCAACTGTAACCGGCAAACCTGTTTCTTGTTTTACTTTGTTTAACCAAGACAAGCCTTCTGTTGCTTTTCCTTCGAAAGCTCCAGGGCGTGTTCTGGGCTTCCAAACTCCGGCTCTATACATTGAAACTTTACCCGAAGTTGCCAATGCCTTAGCAACTTCCATTACCTGCTCTTCACTTTCTGCGCTACATGGACCAGCAATAATTAATGGCTTTGATTTAATATTTAACCAGTTATGTAAAGTATCTAATTTTAATTCATTACTCATTATCAATCAACAATACAATTTTACTCTTTGTTTCTGTAAAAATACCCTTTTTATGGTATTTATCGTTTCATTTTTTCAAACTTATTTTATAAAATGGAAAAAATAGATGATAACTCTTCAAATCCTCAGCCATTTAAGATAGAATGGTATTCATGCGCTTTTTCAGAGTGTAAAAAGAAAGTGAAATGCTGCGAGAAATTTAAAAAGGCAAAACGTTGTAAGTCATGCCCCGGGAAGTAAACGACAATTTAAATATTTGCTTAGTTTAAAAATTAGAAAAACGCAAATTCTAATGATTAATTTGTAAAAATAATTTTTACACACCCCTTTATCCCCTCTCAAGAGGGGAAATTTGCTTATTACAGAATTCTTGCTTATATTATAAATTTAAATCTGTTTATATCTAAATATAATTTTAACCCCTTAACAAATTATAAAATCATCAAATTAAAAAGTCTTCCCTTCAATAATTATTACAAATTCGCCTTTGGGTTCTTTGGTTTTAAAATGTTCTAATACTTCAGTAGCTGTTCCTCTAACATTTTCTTCAAATTTTTTAGTCAGCTCGCGCGATACAGATACTCTCCTATCGGCACCTAAAAATTCAATAATCTGTTCCAATGTTTTTATAACACGATAAGGACTTTCATATAATACTATTGTTCTTTGTTCCATTGCTAATTCTTCAAACTTTGTTTTTCTACCTTTTTTATGCGGCAGAAAACCTTCGAATACAAAACGGTCGCATGGCAATCCTGATTGCACGAGTGCGGGAACAAAGGCTGTAGGGCCGGGTAAACATTCTACTTCAATATTGTTTTTAATACATTCACGAACCAGTAAAAATCCGGGGTCTGAAATTCCGGGTGTTCCCGCATCGCTCATTAAAGCAACGGTTTTACCTGATAAAATTTCCTGTGAAATAAAACTTACTGTTTTATGTTCGTTATGTTGATGGTGCGAATGGATTTTTTTTTCAATTTCAAAATGCTTTAGTAAAAATCCGCTGGTGCGAGTGTCTTCTGCCAATAAAATATCAGCTTCTTTTAATATGCGTAATGCACGAAGTGTAATATCCTCCAGATTCCCAATTGGCGTAGGTATAATATATAATTTACTCATTTAATAAGTAGCTACGTAAGTAGTAATCAATTTGAAAATTTCGTTGTATTTGCTTAATGGAACGGTTTCTGCTCTATCGTAAATATCATGATAGTACTTTGAATTTCCTTGTGTATAAATAAAAAATGCTTTTACATTTTTTTCGGTAAATGGGTAATGGTCGCTGTTTTTTGCATTAGAGCGCTTATTTATTACAGGTAGTAATTTTTCTTTTTCATTTATTTCTCTGAATAAAGCAAAATCATCAGGATAATTTTCGCTATTTACAATAGTAATTCCATCTTCGCCAAAGCCCATTAAATCTAAATTAAGCAGGCATTTAATTTTTTGATGTTCAAACATAGGATTTTCAACATAATATTTAGAACCTAAAAGCCCTACTTCTTCGCCCGCAAAAGCCATAAAGGCAATAGAATATTTTGGAGGATTTTTTTTGTAATAACGAATTAAATCCATCAACATGGCTGTACCGCTTGCATTATCATTAGCGCCATTAAATACAGCATTTTGTCCCATTCTGCCAAGATGATCGTAATGTGCTGTAAATACAATAAAACTATCTGGTATTTGCGTTCCTTTTACATATCCAATTACATTTTTTGCTTTGTGTTTGGGGTTTAATTGCTGATCAATATTAACATAAATTTGCCGGGAGCTATCATTCCAAACATTGCTTCTAACTTCAATTAATGCATATCCAACATCTTTTTGCGAAATACTCCACATTAATTTCCCATCATCCAGCATTATAATTCCTTTTGCATGAAATGGATTGGATGCCAATGATTTCATTATTTTCTTTTCTTTTTCACTTTTCATTCCTTGTGCATCTACCACTACAAACACATCAGAAAAATTGGTTTGTTTAAACTCTTGTACTTTTAAACTATCATCCAGCATTTCTTTATCAATTCTAACAATATCATAAAAACCTTTAATGCCGGAAGAGCCGCCTGCTACTAAAAAATCTACTCCGGGTTTTAGGGTATCTGTACCATTTATCAAAATGGTTTTACCTGGAAAAGTATTGATTGAAAATGAAAAAGACTGAAAATAATCTCCTTTAAACTTTTTGAGTTTTTCTTTTTTATAAAACGCTTTTAAATAATCAGCTGCAATGGCATCTCCATTATTTACATAACCTCTTCCGTGAAAATTATCAGACGCCAATTGATTAATTGCTTGCCTTACAAAATTGGTATCCTGCGATTTTGTGACAAAAGAAAAAAGAAAAAAGACAAATGTTGTAAGTATGCAGTTGGCAGTATGTAATTTTAATCTATACGACAATTTTTCAATTTTCAATTTGCAATCCTTTAATTTTAACTAATTAACTTATTTAATAAATCTACGTTGTACCAAGTCTAAAAATTCGTTTACAGCCGGATTATTTGCATCCCAATTAAAATTTGGTATTACTTCTTTTTCTAAATATCGTTGTGCGTCTTCATAAGAATTAACAGAGTTAAGAGCTCTTACATGTTGCATAAATGCATCTGAATTCCCTTTAAATAATTCTTTGGTAAAAAGATAGCGTTCATTAATGCCTATTGATTTTACTAAATCTTCTACCGGTTTTTTTCGCAATTTGCTTAAAAGGCTAACAGCTGCTACTTGTTTTGACAGTTTTTCGTTTAAAGAAAGGTTACCGATTTCAGAAATTTTGGCATTAATATCAACTGCTAATTTTTCTTGATCTGCAATTCTAATTTGTTTTTCTTCGTTTGTGTTTTTTTCAATAGTATTATTTTTTTCATCAGCTTTTAAATTAATTAATAATTCTTCTGTTTTTATTTTTTCTTCTGAAACGGTAGATATAATGGCTTTTTCATTATTTTCCAATTCAATATCGCTTATTTCTTTTAAAGCTGCCGGAATTATAGGCTCTTGAATTTCATCAATATGATGCTCGTTTAAATAATTAAAAACTATTGATTTTTCGTATAATTTTTTAATTTTCGAAAGTATTAATTCAAGTTCAAGCTGAGGAATACGTTTCCTATTGCCAATATTATCGGAATGTTCTTTTATGCTGTCTATTAACTGTGCAATTTCTTTTCTTAACTGATATTTGTCCATTTTCAATTATTTATTTTGAGTAATAATTTGTAATGCTTCTTTAAAACTGATTTTTTTATTTTTATAAAAGGCAACAATAAATGCATCGTCAATTAAACGATTTTTAATAACATTATACATTTCAAGTGATTTTTCAATGGTTGGAAAATTTCCCAGATAAAAACGTACAATTTTATCATCGCTACTATAATCTCTTCTTATTCTTTCAAGATTTATAAATTTCGAGTGATCAAAATTTTCTTCATTTTTAAAAGCGCCTACTTGAATGCTGAAAGAAAGGTCGTTAACACTATCTTTAAGACACATAATTATTAAAGGATCGTTTAAATCAAAATCGTTATATTCTGTTTTTAATATTTTTATTTTTTCATCATTTAATGAATAATTTTTTTGCAGTTCATTATTGAGTAAATCAATATCAAGATATAATACCCCTATGGTATCAACCTGTTCGGTACTTATGTACTTGCTTTTGCTAATAGAATCTTGATATGTAAATTTAATCTGAAAATTATCATTAGCCGGAAGAGAAATGGTATATTCTCCAGTAGTATTTGAGTACATTGTTTCATAATTTACTTTATTAATTAACGACTGTATGTTAATTTTAGCTTCAACAGGATTAAAATTATAAGTTACTATTCCTTTTAAAACAACTAATTTAGCAGGCTTGCCGATAAATCCGGGTTTAATTTCATAAATATCTTGTTTACCAAGCGATCCCTTACGGTCGGATGATAAATATCCAAACGAACCATCGGCAGTTAAAGAGAAAAATATATCGTCTTTGGGAGTATTAATTGGTGTTCCAACATTAATTGGATCTGTCCATGTGCCATTAATGAAATCACTCCTAAATATATCAAATCCTCCAATTGATTTATGCCCGTTTGATGAAAAATATAATATATTCCCATCGCCAAATAATACAGGAGAATCTTCATCTGCTTTTGTGTTGATACGAGGTCCTAAGTTTTCTACTTTTTTCCATTTACCATCAATCAAAATGGCTCTATATAAATCTTTTCCACCATATCCTCCGGGGCGTTCACTGGCAAAGTATAGATATTTCCCGTTTGGACTTAAAAAGGCACTTCCTTCCCATGAGCTCGTATTAATTTCTCCTTTTAGTTTTTCCGGATTAGTCCATTTTCCATTTATATACTTCGATGTAAAAATATCTCCAGTACCTCCTGATGTATTTCTATATAAAAACATTTGTTTTTCATCTTGCGATATAGACAACAATGCTTCGTGATAAATGGTATTTAATTCAACTATAGGCTTAGGTTCATCCCAAAGGCTATCGTTAATTCTATTGGAATAAAATATATCTTCAAAATATACTCCTTTTTCTTCAT
>CALKJP010000136.1 GCA_937995645.1 uncultured Bacteroidia bacterium | reverse complement strand
TAATGGCAGAGCTTTATGGAAAAGTTACCGGATGCTCAAAAGGTAAAGGTGGTTCTATGCACATGTTTGACAAAGAGCGTAATTTCTTTGGCGGGCATGGAATTGTGGGAGGACAAATTCCATTGGGCGCAGGAATTGCTTTTGCCGATAAGTATCGCGGTGAAAAAACAGTAACCCTATGCTATATGGGCGATGGAGCTGTTCGCCAGGGCGCCTTGCATGAAGCATTTAACATGGCCATGCTTTGGAAATTACCTGTAATTTTTATTATTGAAAACAATAATTATGCAATGGGAACTTCGGTAGAAAGAACTTCCAATGTGCATGATTTATATAAAATTGGTTTAGGATACGAAATGCCTTCCTTTCAGGTTGATGGTATGAGTTGCGAAGCCGTTCATGAAGCAATTGCTGAAGCAGCAGACAGAGCAAGAAAAGGCGATGGTCCTACCCTACTTGAAATGAAAACATACCGCTATCGCGGACACTCAATGAGCGACCCTGCAAAATACCGCACTAAAGAAGAGGTTGAAGAATACAAACAAAAAGACCCAATAGAGCAAGTATTAGCTACCATTCGTAAAAACAAATACGCTACCGAACAAGAAATTGAAGCTATTGAAGAGCGCGTAAAACAACAAGTTGAAGAAGCAGTAAAATTTGCCGAAGAATCACCATTCCCTGCTCCCGAAGACCTATACAAAGATGTATATGTACAAGCAGATTATCCATTTATCAGAGAATAAAATAAATACAACTGTTATACAGATAAATCGAAACTAAAATCTAAAATCTTATATATGGCTGAAATAGTAAAAATGCCCAAACTAAGCGATACCATGACCGAAGGTGTGGTAGCCGAGTGGCATAAAAAAGTAGGTGATAAAGTAAAGTCAGGCGAGTTACTTGCCGAAATTGAAACCGATAAAGCAACCATGGAGTTTGAATCTTTTCAAGATGGTGTATTATTATATATTGGAGTTGAAAAAGGACAAAGTGCACCTGTAGATTCTATACTTGCCATACTTGGAAAAGAAGGTGAAGATATAAGCGGATTAATTGAAGAATATAAAAAATCGCAAGGTGCTGAACCCACTCCTGTTACTGAAAATGTAGAAACGAAGAAAGAAATTGTAAATGAAGCAGCACCTGTTGCAATAAGCCAAGTCGCAGCATCATCAAGCGCTCCTTTAGCTACATCATCAAATGATAGCAGAATAAAAGCGTCTCCATTAGCTAAAAAAATGGCTGAAGAAAAAGGAATTGATATAAGTGCAGTTAATGGCTCAGGCGATGGCGGACGCATTATAAAACGCGATATTGAAAACTTTAAAGGGGAAACAAATAAAAGCGCATTGAAGGCTCCTTCATTTATCCCGGGTAAAGAAAGCTATACGGAAGAAACCGTATCGCAAATGCGTAAAACCATAGCACGCAGATTAGCAGAAAGCAAATTCAGTGCACCGCATTTCTACTTAACCATGGAAATTGACATGGACAAGGCTATTGAAGCAAGAGCTGCTATTAATGCTGTTGCTCCAGTAAAAGTTTCATTTAACGATTTGGTTATAAAAGCAGTTGCTACCTCATTGCGTAAACATCCCAAAATTAATTCCTCATGGTTAGGCGATAAAATTCGCTACAACGAACATATTCATATTGGCGTAGCTGTTGCTGTTGATGAAGGTTTATTAGTTCCGGTTATTCGCTTTGCAGATAGCAAATCAATTACACAAATAGCAGAAGAAGTAAAATATTTTGCACAAAAAGCAAAAGATAAAAAATTACAACCATCAGACTGGGAAGGAAACACCTTTACCATTTCTAACTTAGGCATGTTTGGAATTGAAGAATTTACCGCTATTATAAATCCTCCCGATGCCTGTATTTTAGCAGTGGGTGGAATTAAACAAACCCCGGTAGTTAAAAACGGACAAGTAGTTCCGGGTAATGTAATGAAAGTTACTTTATCGTGCGACCACCGATTAGTTGATGGTGCTTTAGGAGCTGCATTCCTGCAAACCTTAAAGCAAATGTTAGAAAATCCTGTATTGATGATTGGGGTTTAAATAATATAGAAATTTGTAAATTTGTATATTTAAAATGAGTAATAAAACCGTTTTTAAAAAACAATGAGCACATCTCCCCTCTTGATAGAAAAGGGAGTGTAAAAAAAACAAAAGTTATGAAAAAAATTATTTTATCACTATTAACAGTATTCGCATTTGTTACTATAAATGCACAGGAAAAACCTGCTCCAAAAGGCAAAGCACAAGCAAATCCTGAACAGCGTATTGAAAGAAGACTTAATAAATTAAATGAAGTTTCAGGCGGTTTATCGGATGCTCAAAAAATTAGAGTAAAAGCTATTTTAGAAGAGCATGATAAGCAAGCAGAACAAGACAGGCAAAAATTTGCTGGCGATAAAGAAAAACTTAAAGAAGCACATAAAAATCGCAGAGCAAATTCCGATGCACGCTTGAAAGAGGTTTTATCACCTGAGCAATATGAAAAAGTTATGGCTCACAGAAAAGAAATGAGAGAAAAACGAAAACATACCGGAGCAGATAAAATAGAAAATCATGAAGATAAAGATGAAATTTATGATTAAAGGCAACTATTTTTAAATTGTTCTGTCTTAGCTACTAAATAAGTTTGTTATGAAAAAAATTTTGTTTGGAGTAGTAATAATTTTAATCTCGATCACTTCTATTGCTCAAAGTAAAAAAACTTATTATTTAAAAACACCAGAGCAAAGAGCAAGTGAAAAAACAGAAAAATTAAACAACTTAGTATCATTAAATGAAGAGCAAAAAAATAATGCATATCAAATTTATTTAAAACAAGAGATGAAGCATGATTTAGATTCTAAAGATTACATACCGGAATCTGAAGAAGCGAAAAAAGCAGCAGCTGAAAGAAGAGAATATGTGGATACCCATATTAAAATGGTGCTTAATGAAAAACAATTTGAAAAACTGATACAATATCGTAAAGAACTTTTAAAGAAAAGAAAATCAAACAAACTTGAAGAAAGCGATATTTAAAATTAACTGTTGATAAACTATTTAAAAGCCTTCCAAAATGTTTGGAAGGCTTTTTTATTTTTACACAAAATGTACGGCACTAATAATATACTAGATACAGGGATTGAATTTATAAAAGGAGTAGGTCCAGCAAAAGCTGAGCTGCTTAAAAATGAATTACACATTTTTACTTACAACGATTTATTACAACATTACCCATTTAGATACGTTGATAGAACTAAATTTTATACAGTAAAAGAAATTAACGATGAATTACCTTATGTTCAATTAAAAGGAGTAATTACACGCATTGATAAAAAAGGAGAAGGAAGAGCAAGACGATTAATTGCCTATTTTCAGGACGAAAGCGGTAAAATGGAATTAGTATGGTTTAAGGGCATACAATGGGTAGAAAAAAAATTACAATTAAACGTTCCATATATTATATTTGGTCGTCCAACCCGATTTCAAAATTCTTACAACATTGCACATCCTGAACTGGAATTAGTATCTGAAGTAGAAAAATCATTTGCAACCTCATTAGAACCGGTTTATAATACTACCGAAAAACTAAAAGCACGTGGATTAGATTCTAAAGCAATTTCAAAAATCATAAAAACACTTTTGCAACAATTACAAGGAAAAATTGAAGAAACACTATCAAGTGATATTATTGATTATCTAAAATTATTACCAAAAGATGTTGCCCTTTTAAATATTCACCAACCACAAAATCCAGAATTATTAAATAAAGCAAAACTCCGATTAAAATTTGAAGAATTATTTTTTATTCAACTAAAACTACTACGCAATAAAAGCATTCGCTCCCATCAGTATAGAGGGTATAATTTTAGTACAATAGGAAAATATTTCAATTCATTTTATAAAGAATGCTTGCCATTTACCTTAACAGAAGCGCAAAAACGAGTATTGCGCGAAATTAGAAATGATGTTGGAAGTAATAAGCAAATGAATCGATTATTGCAGGGAGACGTAGGAAGCGGAAAAACAGTTGTGGCATTAATGACCATGCTCATGGCTATTGACAATGGTTTTCAGGCATGCATGATGGCTCCAACTGAAATTCTTGCCAATCAACATTTCAACTCAATAACAGAACTGGTAGGAAAATTAGATTTAAAAATTGCACTGCTTACCGGTTCTACCAAAACAAGTGAACGCAAAAAAATACTGGAAGCGCTTGCTAATGGCGAAATACACATCATTATTGGAACACACGCATTGCTGGAAGATGATGTTGTATTTAAAAATTTGGGAATGGTAATTATTGATGAACAACATCGTTTTGGCGTTGCACAGCGTGCCAAACTCTGGGCTAAAAATACAAATCCTCCGCATGTATTAGTTATGACGGCCACCCCTATTCCACGCACTTTGGCAATGACCTTATATGGCGATTTAGATGTATCAGTAATTGATGAATTGCCTCCGGGCAGAAAGCCAATTAAAACCATACATATGACAGATGCACAGCGATTAAAAGTGTTTGGATTTATGAAAGAACAAATTGCATTAGGCCGACAAATTTATGTGGTATATCCGCTAATAAAAGAATCTGAAAAATTAGATTATAAAGATTTGGAAGATGGATATGAAAGCATTTGCCGAGCATTTCCACTACCCGAATACAAAGTAAGTATTGTGCATGGCCAGATGAAAAACGAAGCGAAAGATTTTGAAATGCAACGATTCTTAAAGGGAGAAACTCATATAATGGTTGCAACTACTGTAATTGAGGTTGGAGTAAATGTTCCAAATGCTTCGGTAATGGTTATAGAAAGCGCAGAGCGTTTTGGTTTATCTCAATTGCATCAATTGAGAGGGCGTGTTGGACGTGGCGCAGAACAATCGTATTGTATTTTAATAACAGGAGTAAAGCTAACATCAGAAGCACGTTTACGAATGGATACCATGGTTCGCACCAATGATGGTTTTGAAATTTCGGAAGTTGATTTAAAACTCAGAGGCCCGGGAGATATAGAAGGAACGGCTCAAAGCGGATTACTTGATTTGCATATTGCTGATTTAAGTAAAGATCAGCAAATTTTACAAACTGCCAGAAATATTGCCATTGAATTGTTGCAAAAAGATCCACAGTTACAACAAAGTCATCATCAAATTTTAAACAAACAATTAAGCTATCTGCAAAAGAAAAGCGAGGGCTGGGGAAGGATTTCGTAATTTGGTTTTATTTTTTATTCTTTTTAATTCGCTGAATCTCCTGTAGTTTTTCAACATCTAACTTATCCTGCAATCTATTAGAAGATATTTTAGATATTAACAAATGATTTAAATGAATAAAATTCACATTAATACCATCAATAACAACTTGAATTCGTTTTTCCCAAGCATCATTAAAATCAACACCCGAAATTTTAGTCATAAAGTCAATCTTAAATGGTTCCTCACCATCTATAAAAATCAATGGTTTTGTAAAATCAAGACTTAATAATCGTTTTATTGCAGAATCTGATAAAGCAAGATTTTTAAAACAAGTAATTAAACGTTGTTTGTTAATTCCATTATCTGGTTTTATCAATAAATCCAAATCACCTGTTGTTCTTCTATAGCCATAATAATTTACAGCATACCCTCCTACAATTAAATATTCAACGTTATTTGTATTTAACTCTTTTAAGAGTTTATGGGTATATGAATCAAAGATATTCACCGAAAATTACTTTAATAGAATGTTTTTCAGGTAAGTTTTCCGGATTATAGCCATGCATTGCATAAGCCAAGTTGATTAACTTTCTAAGTTGAGCTAATATTTCAATACCACTTAATTGTGAAAGCTGCTGCATTTCAAACTTAGATTGTTCTTCAAATGAATTAAAAACTTTAATCTGAATAGCCTCATTAAAAGGCACTATGGGTTCATTCAACGATCCCTCATTAATAGTTTTAACTTTATATTTTTTGCTTTTTTTCACAATTAAAGAAATTTCAATTGCAATTTACAAAAATATACTCTATAAAATAATTTGTTAACTTAAAAATTAAGCCGAACAAGGCTGGCGCATATCAATAAAGGTAATATACCATTTACCGTCAATTTGAGAAAAATAGTAGCCGTAATTAGCGGTATTAATTACTGTCCATTTAATGGTATTTGCAGCACTTTCGCATTTTGATTTTATTTCTGGGGTTGTATCAACAAATTCCCAGAATTTAGTTGCCGCTAATTTATTTACTTGCTGTGCAAAACAACCTTGTTTGTTATATCCATTAAACTCTTCACAATTTATAATCGGTAATTCTTGTTCTAAAATTTCTACCCCGATAAAATCTGTGTTAAAAGCAAAAAAATACTTTTTATCATAGCTTCTTTTAAACTTAGCTATATCTGTAACATGAGTTAGATTAGGCATTGCACCATCCTGCTGAATAATAAATAAACCTATTTCAGGATGAATATATTCATTAAAACGTTTTTCATTAATATCTTTTACCGCAGTAAAAAAATCAGTATAAACCTCACGAAAATCTACCGGAGTAGTAGATTCCTTAATTTCAAAATCAGTATTGGTATTTTGATATTCTAATGAATTATTTTCAGATGTATTACATGAAAATAAAATTAATGTTACAACAACAAATAATAACTTATGCGGGGTCATAGATTTAGATTTTATGCTAAACTATTAATGAAATTTAAATTTTAAAAACTATATAGCTAAAACAGTTTTAAAACACTATAAAATGGGGCTATTTGCTTATAAATTCAATTAAGGGATTACCAATAGCACCGTTTGGAAACGGGATATTAAGTAAGGATGAAATAGTTGGTGCAATATCCGTTATGTAAGTTTTATGATAACTTTCACCGGATTTTATTTTCCAACCATACCAAAGTAATGGAACATGTGTATCGTAATTATAAACAGTTCCGTGGGTAGTTCCTGTTGTTCTGTATTCCATCCAGCCGGGTTCTAAAACCAATGCAACATCTCCGGAACGCTTTTGATGAAAGCCCATTTGAACCAACTCGCCCGGCATATTATGAAAAGACGTATTGGATAAAGCATGAGCTGTATAAACAGCAGAAACCCCTTTATATTGCAAACAAAATTCGGCCAGCTTTTCCTGCATTTCGTGTAAATTCATTCGCTTATCAAAAATCAGTTTTCGATTTAAAAAGAATTGCTCATTTTCATAATTTAAAATCCAGCGTTCATTTCCATACAAAGATTTCATATATTTCATGGCGGTATCAACCAAGGCTTCTGATTTAAATATACCTGCAGGTGTATTATTATCAATTAAATACTGTGGTACATTGGCTCCCCCATGGTCGGCAGTTAAAAAAATCAATAAATTTTCTTTCCCTACCCATCCTTCTAAAAAGCTAATAAAATCAGCTATATCTTTGTCTAAACGTAAGTAATTATCTTGTATTTCGATGGAATGTGGCCCCCAGTTATGACCGATATAATCAGGTGAAGAAAAACTCACTGCTAAAAAATCGGTTACATCTCTTTTGCCTAATTGTTCAGATTTTATTGTTGTAACAGCAAAATCTTTTGTAAATGTATTTCCAAATGGTGTATAACGAATTACACCGGCATCTTCTTCTTTATACAACTTAGGCAAATCATGTGGGAATACAGGTCGCTCCTCCCCTTTTAATCTGCCTTCGTAAGGGTTATCATCTGCTAAACTTTCGGTATATTGTTTTATTGGCAATAATGTTTCCCAAGGTTTAGAGAGATAGTTTTCATACACTTTTTGTTTATTAAAGCTATCTACCCAATTAGGTAATGTTTCCATATAAAAAGTGCTGCTTACCCAGTTTCCGGTTGCTCCATCAAACCAATAGGCAGCATCAGCCATATGTCCTGCTGGTAAAATTGCACCTCTGTCTTTTAATGCAATACCTATTGTTTTTGATTTCATGTTGGTAGCCAATTTTAGCTCATCGGTAATAGTTGTTGTAAGCATATTGCGTGGCGACATTTTTCCTACTTTTTTGGTTGAACTACCTACGGTTTCAACCCTATCATCTTGTGCGCAATACATCATTTTATCGGTTTCACGCACATACCAATCGTTGGCAATAATGCCATGAATGGCCGGAGTTGTTCCTGTATAAACCGTTGCATGGCCTGGTCCGGTGTATGTTGGAACATAATTGTAATGATTGTTCTTACAATTAAAACCTTGATACATTAATTTTTTAAATCCGTTGGGACTATATTTTTGTTCGTATTTATATAAATAATCATAGCGCATTTGATCAATTATAATACCTACAATTAGTTTAGGTTTATTGGGTATTGGTGTAGTTTGTTTGTCTTGTATTTTTTGAGAATACACTAAATTTGAAAAACTAAAAATACTTAATAGAATAAAAAATATCTTATGCATAAAAAATATATTTCTGCAAAAGTAGTGATAAATTAAAGGAAGATGTTAAATGATTTTTAAATAAAAAATGTAGGTTTGAAAAAAAAATTAAAACCATGAAAATAATTTGCATAGGCCGTAATTATGCTGAACACGCTAAGGAATTAAATAACTCAGTACCAACAGAACCTGTATTTTTTTTAAAACCGGATACAGCAGTCTTAAAAAATGAAAGTACGTTTTATCTACCTGATTTTTCAAGCGACATTCATCATGAACTGGAAATAGTGGTAAAAATTTCAAAAGCAGGAAAATTTATTGAGCCCGATTTTGCTCATAAATATTTTGATGAAATTGGATTGGGTATTGATTTTACTGCGCGTGATGTTCAACAAAAATGCAAGGAAAAAGGCTTGCCATGGGAAAAAGCAAAAGCCTTTGATGGTTCTGCTCCTGTTGGTGAATTTATTTCAAAAACAAAATTAAATGATTTGGGAAATATTGATTTTGAATTATTGGTAAATGGTACACTGCGACAAAAGGGTAATTCGCGCGATATGATTTTTAATATTTGTCAAATTATTAGCTATGTTTCAAAATTTGTTACGTTAAAAACGGGAGATTTAATTTATACCGGCACTCCTTC
>CALKJP010000135.1 GCA_937995645.1 uncultured Bacteroidia bacterium | reverse complement strand
TGAAAAACTGTTTTGTGGCGAAAGCAAAATAGTATGCTCGTTATTAGCCGTTACATTTTGAAATAGAAAACGCTGTGCATTAACTCCTCGTTTGGCTGTTTGGTCTTCAACCTGCGATGGAGTAAGTAATGAAAGGCTTTGAGCAAATAAAACAGGGGCAATGAATATTGCCAAAATAAACGTGTAAATTCTTTTCATAGCTATGAATTTTTAAAACAGATTGTCTAAATTATAAAATCGGGAGGTGAAATCAAAATTGTTATTTAGTTATGTCATTTAGTTATTAGCTTGACTATATAAATAGTCGTAAGTCATAAGTATTAAGAAATAAGTATTAAGTGGTTCTGCTTTATTTAGACTTAGGCAGTTAGCTGTTGGCAAAAATTAATGGCTTAATATGTAAATGTGTTGATGTGCAAATGATGTTCTTAATTTATCTTAATACCTTAATGGTTTAAAATTTTAAGATAGAAGACAGTTTACAGAAGACAGAAATTAGTTGGCAATTGGCTGTGGGCAGTAAGCAAATAGTGGATATAAGAGCAAAGACAAAAGATATTTTTGATTTATGAATTAAGATTTATGATTTGAAAAATTGGTTATTCGTTTTTATTTGTAAAGGATTCGATATTTGTATGCATTTGTAACCTCAACACTTTTTTACTATTTAATTTTACAATTTGTAATCTGCAATTTTCTAATTATTCATTCTCAAACAATTGCAATACATCCATTTGCTGCAAGTGAATAGCATTTAATCCTGCATTTTTTGCTCCTTGCACATGCTGGATAGAATCATCAATAAAAAGGGTTTCCTGAGGATTAAGATTATTTTCGTTTATCACTAATTCGAAAATTTCTTTATCGGGCTTCCTCATTTGCACTCTGCACGAATAATAGATTTTATCAAATAGAGAAGAGAAGTTTGCAATACCGTATTCCTTTTCAATTAAATTTTCAAAAACAGGAATATGTAACTCATTAGTATTCGACAATAAAAAGGTTTTATAATGTTTTCTGATTTTTTGTAGTAGCTCAATTCGATGTTTCGGAAAGTCGAGTAACATAGCATTCCAAGCATCATCAATGGCTTTATCGCTTAAATTTACATTGCTTAAAAGGCGAAGACCGTCTTTAAATGTATCTTCATCTACCAGCCCTTTTTCTAAATTATCAAAGAGGCGGGCTTGCTTTGCCTGACTGAAAAGCTCATCAAAATTTTTGATTCCGGCATTTTTAAAGGCATTTTCGGTGGCTTTGTAATCAATATTAATAAGTACACCGCCTAAATCGAAGATGATGTTTTTTACCTGAGGGAAGTCTTTTAAGCGCATTTAAAATTCTATTTGTTTTATTAAATGCAAATATATAGTTTTGCACTCCGTTTTTCGATAGAAGAATGCAGGGCCTATAGCTCAGTTGGTTAGAGCACCTGACTCATAATCAGGGGGTCACAGGTTCAAGCCCTGTTGGGCCCACACAAAAAGCCCTCAAGCAACTCTTGAGGGCTTTTTTATTTATTCTTGTTTTAATTTAAGCTCTTGCTGCTTTCTTTTTCTCTCCTACCATTTTCTTGGCGGTTTTAACAATAGCCTCTTTATCGAAATTGCATTCGCGATAAAGTTCCGGTTGCTCGCCATGCTCGATAAATTTATCAGGAATGCCTAATCGAATAACTTGAGCAGAATAATTATTATCTGCCATAAATTCTAAAACTGCACTGCCCATTCCTCCTTGTATGCAACCATCTTCAACTGTAATTATCTTATTAAACTTGCTGAACACTTCGTGTAATAAAATTTGGTCTAATGGTTTTACAAATCTTAAATCGTAGTGTGCGGCATCTATTCCTGCTTCCATTAATTCTTCACAAGCTTTTATGGCAAAATTTCCTACCGGTCCTATAGTTAGTATTGCTATATCTTCACCGGTTCTAACTCTTCTTCCTTCTCCAATTTTTAATTTTTTCATGGGTGTTTTCCAATCAACCATAACCCCGTTTCCTCTTGGATAGCGTATTACAAATGGTCCGTTTTCATCTGCCTGTGCAGTGTACATTAAATTGCGCAAATCTTCTTCATTCATTGGAGAAGAAATTATCATATTCGGGATACAACGGAAATAGGCCAAATCGAAGGCTCCATGATGAGTGGGACCATCGGCTCCGGCTAATCCGGCTCTGTCTAAACAAAATACAACGTTTAGTTTTTGTAAGGCAACATCATGTACTACCTGATCGTATGCACGTTGCATAAAGGATGAATAAATATTGCAGAATGGAATCATTCCCTGCGTAGCCAATCCTGCTGAAAAAGTTACCGCATGTTGCTCTGCAATACCTACATCAAATGCTCTATTTGGCATTGCTTTCATCATAATATTTAATGAGCAGCCGGTAGGCATTGCAGGAGTAATTCCCATAATTTTGTCATTCTTTTCTGCTAACTCTACAATGGTATGCCCAAATACATCTTGCCATTTGGGAGGCTGTGGTGATTTGGGAATAATTTTTATAATTTCTCCGGTTTCTTTATTAAACAAGCCAGGAGCGTGCCAAACGGTTGGATTTCCTTCTTCAGAAAATTTATAGCCTTTACCTTTTTGCGTAATGCAATGTAAAATTTTTGGACCGGGGATATCTTTTAAGTCATTTAGCACTTTTGCAAGGTGTATTACATCGTGTCCGTCTATTGGTCCAAAGTAGCGAAAATTTAATGATTCAAATAAGTTGCCTTGTTTTAAAATAGCTGATTTTACAGCATTTTCAACTTTTTGTACAATGGATTGTACGTTAGTACCAAACTTGCTAAAACGTCCAAGAATATTCCAAATTTCATCTTTTAATTTGTTATAGGTATGCGATGTTGCAATGTCTGTTAAATATTCTTTTAGTGCACCCACATTAGGGTCAATGCTCATACAATTGTCATTTAGAACAACTAATAGATTTGCATTTTCTGCGCCTGCATGGTTTAGTGCTTCAAAAGCCATTCCTGCAGTCATTGACCCATCGCCTATTACGGCAATATGTTGTTTATGGGTATCACCTTTGTATTTTGAGGCTACTGCCATACCTAATGCAGCAGAAATAGAAGTAGAGGAGTGTCCTACCCCAAAGGTATCGTACTCGCTTTCGCTGCGCTTGGGGAAACCGCTTATCCCTTTGTAGATTCTATTAGTATGAAATACTTTTCTTCTACCGGTTAAAATTTTATGTCCGTATGCCTGATGACCCACATCCCACACCAATTGGTCATGAGGGGTATTAAATACATAATGCAAAGCAACTGTCATTTCAACTACTCCGAGACTGGCACCGAAATGCCCTCCTTTTACAGAAACTACATCAATAATAAACTGACGTAATTCATCACATACCTGAGGTAATTTTTCAATGGGTAATTTTCTAAGGTCGGCAGGAATTTCGATTTTACTGAGTAATTCTCCTGCTTTTATTTCTGTATTCATTTACAATGCGTTGCGATTATGTATAAGTAACAAAGTTAATGATAAAATGTTTAATCATACAAAAATAAACATTTGTAGAAGATCATCTAAGCTTAACCGAACTTAAAGCAGATGAATATCCGGCAAAAATCCCAAAGCCATTGGTAACGTTGCTATATACCTGCACGGGCTGACTAAATGGGTCGCTGTAGCGATTTTTAGAATAAGTTAACATATATTGTGCATAAGCTTTACTGATTTGTTTTAAATGAACTATTATTTCTACATATCCAGAATATTCATATTCGTCAAAATTATATGTACTTACGCTTAATCGCAATGGATAAATGGCTCCATTGAAAATTTTATCGGAAATTACTGATTGGGAACTTGCTCCTTGATCTTCAAAAACTAAATCCTGACTGGTAAAATAAACATGTTCGCTAATTTCAACAGAGTCAATTATATCATACGTTAAAGTGTCGTATATGTAATCGTATCGCTTACCTATTAAATCAACCATATAAAAGTTTTCTTCGTTGGCGTTATCTTCAATATATATTATAAAATCTTTATAGTTTTCTCCCTGATAATAGGAGCTTGAGGTTTCAATTCGATTTATTGTAGGTTTACCTGGAATTATATCATTGGCCTCAACACTTTTTAATCCTGAGCTTTCAGCATTAAGGGTATATTGTGCATTTACCTTAGGGAAAAAGCCCGGCAAATAATAAAACCCTTTGTTTATGTGTGTGAATTTTCCAATAAACTTCCCATTTTCAAATAATGAAATATTAGCATCGGTAATTGGTTTTAGTTCCTGATTTTTTAACACAAACTGGCTTTTACTCAAATGAAGCATGATTATACTATCTGGCGTAAAAAATGAATTAACCACCATTTTAGGAGGCTGCTCCGGCAGTTTCATATCAATTACCGTTTCGCAGGAGGTAAATAAAATTATTCCTGCAAAAAAAGCTATCAATGTTTGAACACTATTTTTCATCCGTAATTAATTTTAAATTAAGGGCTCCACCTGCCTACCGCAGGCAGGTGGAACTCGCATGATAAGTTTGCATCCTTGTTTATGTTTAACGAATCATACTCGTTTCATTTCTTTAAAATTTAAAACTGTAACTAACAGATGGAATGATTGGAAACAATGCCACTTGTTTAATTACACGTTCATTCCATTTATTATAGCCTATATACACGTAAAATGGATTTCTGCGACTGTATGCATTATATACTCCGAGACTCCATGTGCGCTCAAAGCGTTTTAGTTTTTTATGAAAATTTATTCCTAAATCGAGGCGATGATAGGATGGCATTCTAAAATCGTTGCGGGCTTGAAAATTATCTACGGTATTAAACAAATACCCATTATTTTCCGGGTTATAAATCATATCATAATTAAATCCGTTTAACTCCATAAAAGGATTTGCCAGATAGGTTTCTGTTGCCAGTGTAATGGCATTGCCTGTACCATACACCCACACCAATCCAATATCAATATTATCGCGTAACTGATAGGTAAGTGCTATACCTATATCATGCCTTCTATCAAATCGATACGGAAACGGACGGCCAAAATTCAAGTTTTCAAACTGACGATAAGTCCACGAAAGCGTGTAACCAATCCAACCGCTAAAACGTCCTTTTTTCTTTTGTATTAAAAATTCGGCACCATAAGACCAGCCTCTGCCAATCTCTACTTTTTGCTGCCAGTCGCCCGATGCATTAAAAAAACTTGCACCATCTTTATACTCCAGTAAATTATTCATGGTTTTGTAATACGCTTCTATACTTAACTCAAATTCGTCTTTTATGGTGCGGGCAAATCCTGCTGCCCATTGTTTGGAATACTGTGGTGGAATAGTGTCGGTAACCGGAAGCCACAAATCGGTTGGCAAACCAATTGTTGCGTTAGATAAAAGATGTAAAAACTGCGCCATTTCGGCATACGATGCCTTTAAAGACCAATCATCATTAAGCATATATCTGGCCGAAACTCTTGGCTGAAGCGAATAATATTGTTTTTTCTTTAAAAGAAATGTTGAAAAATGTATTCCCAGATTTACTTTCAAACGATCGCTAATGGTCCAGTCATCTTCTGCATACATTCCTGTTTCGTGGGCGTATAATTTTTGTGCTCCAAAGGTGGTATCAATTCCAACTCCCTGAATTGAACTTTTAAATGCACTGATGCCGGGGATAAATGTATGGTAGGTTTCAGAAGCACCAAACTTTATGTAATGATTGGTATTGGGCACATAGTCGAAATCTACTTTTGCCCCCCAATCGTAAATGCCGGAGTTATATTTTGAGCGATATTCGGTTTTAGTGCTATCATCTTCTGTTGAAAAATAATCTTTAGTAATAAAACCATATTTACTGTGTGTAAGTGTAGTATTTACAAAAATCTTAGAATTAATAATTCTGTTCCAGCGCAGCGCAGTAGTAATATTTCCCCATCCTAAATTTGCATCAATCTTATTGGTGTATTTAGTTCCATTATCTACATACTGATCTTTTATTCTGAAATAGGCTTTATCATTACCCATGTACGAACTGATGAACACGTGATCTTTTTCGGAGATACGATAATTTACTTTAGCGTTTAAATCGTAGAAATAATATCCTGCCCGCATATTATTGTCTGCCTTTCTACTTGCCATACGAATAAAGGGCTGTGCCAATATATCAATATAGGTTCTTCTGCCTGAAATAATAAAGGATGCTTTGTCTTTTTTTATAGGACCTTCTACCGTTAATTTTGATGCTACAATTCCTACGCTGCCCTCTACTTTATACTCTTGCAGGTTTCCTTCTTTCATGCGGATATCAATTACCGAAGATAATCGCCCGCCATATCGTGCAGGAAAACCTCCTTTAATTAACTGAACACTATTAATGGCATCGGGGTTAAAAACCGAGAAAAAACCAAATAAATGTGAAGCATTATACACCGGAACTCCATCTAATAAAATCAAATTTTGATCTGGACCTCCACCGCGTACATACAAACCGCTTGTTCCTTCACCTCCGCTTTGCACACCGGGAAGCAATTGTATGACTTTTAACACATCTCTTTCTCCCAATAAAACAGGCAATGATTTTATCTGTTCCATAGGAATTTCTATCATGCTCATTTGTGTGCGCTCCTGAACTTTTTCCGCCTTTTTTTCTGCTGATATTTCCACTTCTTTCAGCTCAATAGCAGGACTTAAACGGACTGTTAAAATTGTATCTTTTGTAAGATTAAATTTTATTTGCTGCGATTGATAACCCACATAGGAAAATACCAATTCAAAACTATCGGCAAGAAGTGTAATGCTGAAAAAGCCATACACATTGGTTGAAGTACCCTTGTATGTTGATTTATCGTATATGTTTGCACCTATTAATTTTTCTGCCGAACGAGCATCTTCAATATAACCCGATACAGTTCTCTTTTGAGCAAAAAGAGCAAATGAAAAAATGAAAAAAATGAAAATGAAAAAATGGCGCATCATCACTTTATGAAAGAGCAATAAACGAAGATATTTAAAATTTAGTATTTGAAAATAAGCAGACAAATTAACGCCAAAGTAAGCTACCTGTTTTTAATAAAGCAAATGTTAAATTGATATTATGACGATTGATTTCTGATTTTTTCCAACTCAATTAAATCAAGCAAATCTTTTGGTCTTCCTGATGCTTTTTTTTCTTCAATTAGTTTATTTATGTGCAAAAACTTTATTGGAACATTTTCAATAATAGCAGTTGGTGATAAATTATAACATTCATCAAAGTTTGCCGAAGTAAAGCCTTTTAATTCTGTCATTATATCCAAATCAAAGCCAGAACTAAGCGTAATAGTTGAGCATCCGGGCAAAAACTGCATTGATTCTATATTTTCAAAATCTCCAAGTTCGATTTCTGCTAACGCTTTCTTAAGATTTTTGCGATTTGATGGAGTATCTTTTATCCACACATCCATATCAGCTGTGGTTCGAGAAAACCCGTGCAAATTAGTAGCAAATCCACCTACCAAAATATACGCTATATTATGCTTATGAAAAGCACTCCAAAGCTTTAGTATTTCCTCATCTAAATAATCCATTATTACTTCTGAGGATTTTGAACATGAACTATTTTAGCGTTTTTCAGCATCTTGTCAATCCTGATTAATTTCATCAACATTTTAAATCGTTTATAATAGATTTCGTTTGATGATTCTGTAACTATTTTATTGGATTGCCTTTTCATTTTTAACTTAATCATTCAGTTTCAAAACTGCCATAAATGCCTGTTGTGGAATTTCTACGTTACCTACTTGGCGCATACGTTTTTTACCTTCTTTTTGTTTTTCTAATAATTTACGCTTACGCGAAATATCCCCACCATAACATTTTGCAGTTACATCTTTACGAATAGCACTAATGGTTTCACGAGCAATTACTTTTGCCCCAATAGCCGCCTGAATAGCTATAACGAATTGCTGGCGCGGAATTAATTCTTTTAATTTTTCGCAGATTTTTTTACCAAATGCATAGGCGTTATCACGGTGTATCAATGCAGATAAAGCATCTACCTGATCGCCATTTAAAAGAATATCCATCTTTACTAAATTGGATTGGCGGTATTCCAAGGGATGATAATCAAAAGAAGCGTAACCGCGTGATATGCTTTTTAAACGATCGTAAAAATCGAATACAATTTCGGCCAATGGCATTTCAAAAACAAGTTCAACGCGGTCGGCAGTTATATAATGTTGATTAGTTAAAATACCTCGTTTTTCAATACATAAAGTCATGATAGAACCAATGTATTCCGATTTGGTAATAATACTTGCTTTAATATACGGTTCTTCTACATAATCTAATCGGGCAGGATCGGGTAAATCAGAAGGGTTGTTAACAACAACCTTTTCGCCTTTGGTAGTATAGGCTATATACGATACGTTAGGAACCGTTGTTATAACATTCATTCCAAATTCGCGTTCTAATCTTTCTTGAACAATTTCCATGTGCAACATTCCAAGGAATCCGCAGCGGAAACCAAAGCCTAAAGCTGCTGATGATTCCGGCTCATAAGTTAATGATGCATCATTTAAACGCAACTTATCCATGGCATCTCTCAACTCCTCATAATCATCGGTATCAACCGGATAAATACCTGCAAATACCATGGGTTTTACCTCTTCAAACCCTTTTATAGCTTCGCTGCAAGGATTTTCAACAGTGGTAATGGTATCTCCCACTTTAACTTCTCGCGCATCTTTAATACCGGAAATAATATAACCTACATCCCCGGCATAGACTTCGTTTCGTGGTTCAGGCTTTAAACGCAAAACACCAACCTCATCGGCAAAGTATTCTTTCCCCGTATTAACAAATTTTACTTTATCTCCTTTTTTAACTGTACCGTTTACAACTTTATAATAGGCAATAATTCCTCTAAAGGAATTGAATACCGAGTCAAATATCAATGCTTGTAAAGGAGCATTTTTATCTCCTTTAGGCGGTGGAATTCTTTCAATAATTGCCTCTAACAATACATCAACTCCTAAACCTGTTTTGCCGCTTGTAGCTATAATATCTTCGCGTTTGCAGCCTATCATATCTACAATCTGATCTTTTACTTCTTCGGGCATGGCGCTTGGTAAATCCATTTTATTTAAAACCGGAATTATTTCCAGCCCTTGGTCTATAGCCAAATAAAGATTTGAAATTGTTTGCGCCTGAATTCCCTGAGTGGCATCTACCAATAATAAAGCACCTTCGCAAGCGGCTATTGAACGAGATACCTCGTACGAAAAATCTACATGACCTGGTGTATCAATCAGGTTTAATACATAATTTTTACCCTTTGAGGTATAATTCATTTGTATGGCATGGCTTTTAATGGTAATTCCACGCTCACGTTCTAAATCCATATCGTCCAATACTTGATCTTGCTTTTCGCGGTCAGTAATGGTTTTAGTAACCTCTAAAAGTCTGTCGGCAAGCGTACTTTTACCGTGATCAATATGTGCAATAATGCAAAAATTACGAATGTGTTCCATCTGCTTTTATATCGGAAAAATAATTTGCTAAGATACAAATCGTTTTTTATTAGGAATAAACCTTAATAAGTTTATACTTTTGCAATGGAAACACTTTAAATTTGCAATGAAAGTTACCGAACACATAAAAAACGCTAAAAAAACACTTTTTTCATTCGAAATATTACCCCCTTTAAAGGGTAAAAGTATTAGTTCTATTTATGAAGGAATTGACCCTTTGCTGGAGTTTGAGCCCTCATTTATCAATGTTACTTACCACCGCGAGGAGTTTATTTATAAAAAACGCGAAAAAGGTTATCTCGAAAAAATTAATATTCGTAAACGTCCGGGTACGGTTGGAATTTGTGCCGCTATTATCAACAAATATAAAATAGATGCCATCCCTCATCTTATTTGTGGCGGTTTTACTAAGGAAGAAACTGAAAATGCATTGATTGACCTTCAGTTTTTAGGAATTGATAATGTATTGGCATTAAGAGGCGATCCTATAAAAACAGAATCTTCTTTTGTTCCTGAAGAAAACGGACATGCACACGCCATTGATTTGGTAAAGCAAATTGTACGCATGAATCAGGGAATTTATTTAGATGATGAAATTACAGAAGCCTCACCTACTCAATTTTGCATTGGCGTTGCAGGTTACCCCGAAAAGCATTTTGAAGCCCTTAATATGAAAACCGACCTTAACTTTCTTAAAGCCAAAGTTGAGGCAGGAGCTGATTACATTGTTACCCAAATGTTTTTCGACAACGAAAAGTATTTTAAGTTTGTAAACTTATGCCGTGAAAACGGGATAAATGTACCAATAATACCCGGTATTAAACCTATTACCACTCTAAAACAGATTCAATTCTTACCCAAAACATTCCATATTGACTTTCCGGAACAGCTTGCAGATGAACTGGTTAAATGCAAAAGCGATAAAGAAGTAAAAGAAGTGGGTATTGAATGGGCAGTAAAACAATCTAAAGAACTGATTTCCAAAGGCGCACCATGTATTCACTATTATACCATGGGCAAGTCGGAAACTGTTAAACGAATTGCAGAGCAGGTTTTTTAATTTTTTTGTTCTGCTGATTATCGGTTATTTAACGAAATTTTGGGTTAAAATGCTATTTAATCATTAAGCCTTTGTCTTTTTAATTAACAATTGTATATTCGCAACCCAATTATTAATAAATTAAGGAAAAATGTCAGTTTTAGCAAAAATCAGAGAAAAATCAGGACTATTGCTTTTAGTTATTGGAGGGGCATTAGTGCTGTTTATTGCAGGAGATTTACTAACATCTAATACATCGGTTTTTAACCGCACTGCTACTGATGTAGGCGAAGTTGCCGGAAAAAGAATAACCGGTGAAGAGTTTGAATACAGAGTGGCAAAGGCAGAAGAAAACTACCGTTTGAACACCGGTCAGCAAACGATTGATGAAGGGATAAAAGACATGTTGCGTCAGCAAACATGGAATCAAATGCTGAACGAAATTATAATGGATGCCGAATATAAAGAATTAGGCATCGTGGTAAGCCCACAGGAATTATACGATATGGTTCGCGGAAACGATCCTCACCCATCTGTAAAGCAAGCCTTTACCAATCCTCAAACGGGTATTTACGATCCTTCAGCTGTTTTAAACTTTCTTAAAAATATGGAGAACGATGAGTCTGGAGCAACCAAAGCTCGTTGGGTTGAATTTGAAGCAAGCATTAAGCGCGAGCGTTTAAACGAAAAATACAATAACCTTATCACTAAAGGCTTATACATTCCTACCGCATTAGCCAAATTGGATTATGAAGCAAAAAATCGTTTAGCGAATGTAAAATATATTGCAAAACGTTATAATACTATTGCCGATTCTACCATTGTATTAACCGAAGCCGATTTACAAAAATACTACAAAGAACATTTATACGAATTCGAACAGGAAGCATCACGTAAAATTGAATATGTAGTATTTGATGTATTTCCATCGCAAGCCGATGATCAAAAAGTATTAGAAGATATATCCGCTATAAAAACAGAATTTGCAAAAACAGAAGATGACACAGCATTTATTGCAGCAAATTCAGATTTGCCGTTAAATGGAGGAAAATTCAGCAGAACGCAACTGGCACCAGATATGGAAGAAGCCGTTTTTGCAAACGGAAAAGGATATGTACACGGCCCATACAAGGAAGGTAATCTATACAAGCTTGCAAAAGTAATTGATGTTCAAACATTATCCGACTCTGTAAAAGCAAGACACATTTTAATTAAAATAAACAATAACGATACAGCAAGTGCACAGGCAAAAGCCGATAGTTTAAAAAACCTGATAAAAAAAGGCAAAAAGTTTGAAGATTTAGCCAAAGAATTTTCTGAAGATCCGGGTTCTGGAGCTAATGGTGGCGACTTAGGCTGGTTTACAGAAGGTACAATGGTTAAACCTTTTAATGACGCTTGCTTTAATGGCAAAAAAGGTGATATGCCAATTGTTACATCTCAATTTGGTATTCACTTAATTGAAATTTTAGACAAAACAGCACCTGTTCAAAAAGCAACATTATTGTACATAGAAAAAGAAATTGAGCCAAGCAGCAAAACTGCTCAGGAAGTATACATAAAAGCCAGTGAATTTGTAAGCAAGGCAAATAACAAAGAAACATTTGACAAAACAGCTGAAGAAATGGGCATTGTAAAACGTGTAGCAGAAAACATTAAAGAAGTTGACCGCAACATAGTCGGCATGAATAATACCAAAGAAATTATTCGTTGGGTGTATAATAATAAAACCAAAGAAGGAAATGTTTCGAAACCATTTGAAATTGAAAATAAATTTATTGTTGCTGTTTTAACAGAAATACGTGAAAAAGGCTATGCCACTTTAGATCAGGTAAAAACACAAGTTGAAATAGGTGCAAGAAGAGATAAAAAGGCAGAAATATTTATCAATGAAATGAATCAGGCTATGTCAGGCGATACTAATTTAGAGACTATTGCAAGTAAAATAAATACTGCGGTAGAAACAGCCGATAATGTTACTTTTGCTGCATTTGCCATTCCGGGCATGGGTAGAGAACCTCGTGTATTAGGCACTATTTTTGCAACTCCACAAGGCGCAACCTCTAAACCAATTAAAGGCGAAACAGGTGTTTTTGTAGTAAATCCGCAAAGTTTTACAGAGCCTGCACCAATAAGTGATTACAGCCCATATAAATTACAATTAAGCGGCGCATTAACCAACAGAGCTGCCGGTGAAGTGTTTGAAGCATTAAAAGAAAAAGCCAATGTAATTGATAACAGAGGCAAGTTTTATTAAGAAATAATTTATATTCAATCCTTAAAAAGCCCCCCAACAAGTTGGGGGGCTTTTTTTATTACTTACTTTTAATTACCTTGCTCTTATAATATAAAGAACAAATATGTTACTAAAACAAATAAATAATAGGGTATTCTTTATAGCGGCTTACATTTTTATATCAATTAATCTTTATAGCCAGGTTTCTAAAGAAAACCTAATAAAGCTTCCCATTAAAGAGGCTATTGATAAAAATATGCTTGATTTAAATATTTCTGGAGCCGGAGACCCGAGAGTTTATTTAGAAATTATTGATAGAGATGGTGTTCACTTTGGAAAATGCATGCGCATTGTATTAAAAAGCAAAATAGATTCACTTATACTTTTAAAAATTGATTGCGGTACGGAATTAATACCACTCGACAGTTCTTTTCAAACCATGATAGTTACTAAAACAATTGAACTTCCTTTGTACCCTAATGAAACATATGCCACTAAATTTTATGCTATGTGCGGACAAATTCACGATCATCCTCCACATATAGCTATGCCCTATGTTGTTGGAGATTTATCAGATAGTAACACGGTTAAGTTAGCTCGATATTTCGAAGAAAATTTTATTCAGAATATGCTAGGACAACATGCTTTGTGGGCTCATACGGATAATGCATCAAAAGAAGAGCTAATTAAATATGGAGCAGATAGTATTACACTTGCTAAGACTATTAATATACTAAATGAAGCAGGAATAATAACAACATTAAACCCTACTGAAAATATTTTAGAAGAAAAGAATATTGACGAAACAGAAGAAACGTATGTTATGGTTGATACAAAATACATCTATGGTGCCGCTTCTTTAATATCTGTGCTAATTTTAACAATAATAATATTGTTAGTTCGAATTAAAAAGCTGAGTGCTTAACATTTAAAAACTCCTACCTCAATATCAAAAGTCGGTTTGCATCCAGCTTAATAAATATAAATAGCAAAATGGTAAACGACCATAAAGAAGATCCGCCATAGCTAAAAAAGGGTAATGGGATACCAATAACCGGGGCTAAACCTATAGTCATACCTATATTTACCACAAAATGAAAAAATAATATAGAAGCTACACCATAACCATATATACGGCTAAACCGGGATCTTTGTCGCTCTGCTACATAAACAATCCGCATCATTAATGCTAATAATAATGTTATAACAATAAAACTTCCAACAAACCCCCATTCTTCGCCAATAGTGCAGAAAATAAAATCAGTACTTTGTTCAGGTACAAAATCATACTTAGTTTGAGTTCCCTGCAAAAATCCTTTGCCAAAAAATCCTCCAGAGCCTATGGCTATTTTTGATTGATTTACATTATAACCCGCACCTTTTAAATCGGTTTCTTTTCCTAATAATACATCTATACGCTTACGCTGATGTGGTTGTAATTTAGTATCATACACATAATCTACACTTAAACATATACCTGAGGTAATGATAAAAAATGCTAATATGCTTAATATGTTTTTTAGTTTTTTTCTGGTCAATAATAATGCTATGACACTTATTATTCCAAGAGCGATGATAATATATAATTTATCGAACAACAATGAGAGAATAAACAATATTGCAATAAGTAATCCAAATAATAAAACATTTCCGGATAAGCCTTCGCGATACATTACAAATATAAAAGCACTAAATACCAAAGCAGAACCGGTTTCGTTTTGTAAAAGAATAATTGCGGGAGGTATGGCAATAATAATTCCTGCAATAATTTTGGTTTTTGTATTTTCCATTTTTATATTGGTATTACTCAGAAACTTCGCCAATGCCATACAAGTTGCAAACTTTGCAAATTCAGCAGGCTGTATTCTAAACTCGCCAATAGCAAACCACGATTTGGATCCATTAATTTCAACTCCCAGCACTAATACGGAAAGCAAAACTAGAATCATTAACCCATAAATGGGATAGGCAAAAAAGGTGAGAAATTTTTCATCCAGTAATAAAATAAATGTAGCCAGTACTCCAGCTGTAAGTATCCAAATAAGTTGCTTACCATAATTTTGAGTAATATCAAATATACTGGTATGATCTTCGTTATATACTGCTGCATAAATATTTAACCAGCCCATTAAAACAAGAAGAATATAAAGAAAAAGCATCCACCAGTCAATATTATAAAACAAACTTTTCTGCTGTCTTTCCATAGGTTAATTTCCAAGCAAATTGGTTTCTATCATCCGTTTTTCCAATTCAGGTCGCTTAATAGTATCTGTTAAATATTTTTCTATCATTAAACTGGCAATAGGCACTGCATAGGTTGCTCCAAATCCTGCATTTTCAACATACACAGCAATTGCGATTTTAGGATCGTCTTTTGGTGCAAAGGCTATAAATATTGAATGGTCTTTTCCATGTGGGTTTTGAGCAGTACCTGTTTTTCCACAAAAAGGAATCCCTGATATTTTCCCCCCTCTTGCGGTACCCGCCTCAACAACCAAATGCATTGCTTCGACAACAGGTATAAAATGTTTTGCATCAACTGTTGTATAATGTCTTTCTTTAAAGCGTTCATCAATATTTCCATTTTCAATACCTTTTACAAGATGAGGGATGTAATAATATCCTCTATTAGCTAAAATAGCGGCATAATTAGCCATTTGCAATGGTGTAACTCCTACCTCTCCCTGTCCGATTCCTAAAGAGTAAATGCTGGCGGCTTTCCATCTTCCTTTACCATGATAGCGGTCAAAATATTCAACATCAGGAATAAAGCCTCTCAGTTCGTTAGCAATATCGGTATTGAGTTTTACGCCAAATCCAAAACTATTGATGTGATTTTTCCACACCTGATAGCCTTCAGCAGCTGTCTTATATTTTCCTATCGTATTTACAAATGCGCGGCAGTAAAAAGGGTTGCAGGAGTATTGAATGGATGATGTAACATTGGCCGGTGATGGATGCGGATGGCAATGAACACTTTTAGGTCCTACAGTAAAACTGCAAGGTAAACGCGATTCGGTTGTTAATACACCCTCTTGCTGAGCAACAAGAGCAATAGCCATTTTAAACGTAGAACCCGGAGGATATGATGCCATAACAGCTCTGTTAAAAAGTGGTTTGAGCGTATCTTTAGCTAGTTTACTATAATTTTTTGTACGCTCTCTTCCTACAAGCAAATTTGGATCATATGCAGGACTAGAAATTAAGGTAAGAATTTCGCCGGTAGATGGTTCAATAGCTACAATACTTCCACGCTTATTCTGAAGTAATTTTTCGCCATACAATTGCAATTCTGCATCTATACTTGAAATAATATTTAAGCCGCCTATTGCTGCTGTATCATACAATCCATCTTTAAAACTTCCTTTAATGCGATTATGCACATCAACCATTACAATTTTTACACCCTTTTTTCCGCGCAATATTTCTTCGTATGATTTTTCTATCCCGCTTATGCCTATGTAATCGCCCATCTTATAATAAGGATTTTTAGCAATAATTTTATCATCTACCTCGCCTACATATCCTAACATATGAGCAGCTGTGCTTCGAGGATAATATCGTAGCGTTCTTTTCTGAAAAAAGAAACCGGGAAACTTGTACATTTTTTCCTGAATTGCCGCATAGGCAGCAGGAGAAAACTGCTTATCAAAAACAGATGGTTTAAATTTAGAATAGGCTTTTGCTTGTTTTAAACGTTCCGAATAAACTTCAGGAGTTATTCCTAAAAACTTACAAAGTTCAATACTATCTACATTTTTTGCCTGGCGGGGAATTACCATTAAATCGTAAGCCGCCTCGTTATAAACTAAAAGCGTACCATTTCTATCATATATTAATCCTCTAGAAGGATATTCGGTGTTATAACGCAGAACATTATTATTGGCATCGAGCTTATATTTATCATCTATTACCTGAATATAAAAAAGACGAATCAGGTATATCACAGTAATTATTATAAAAATACCAATAATGATGAATTTACGTTCTTCCAGGCGGTTCATTTCTTGCTTGCCCCTGTTTTGCTAAAAAAATACTGGCTGAAAATAATTAAAAGCAGTGAGAATATGCTGCTTAAAATAACTCTTAAAAGTATTGAAAAAATTTCACTCAAGCGAAATACTTCCATATAAAAGTAAACAAAATGATGCAATAACGTTAGTATAGCTGCATAGGTTACAAACCATGCAAAGCCCATATCTTTTATAGATGGAGTTTTTGTTTCATCATAATCATCTCTGGGTTTTATTGCAGAAAGTATATAAGAGCGGCTGTAACCCATAAAAGTACATGCTGCTGCATGTACCCCTGCAGAGTCAGAAAACATATCAATACTTAATCCTAAAACAAAAGAAAGTATTAATACCAGCCAGCTAGGTGTTCGAAATGGCAAACTTAAAATAAATAGAATGTACACATAAGGATTTACATATCCGCTAAACTGAATATTGTTAAATAGTAAAACCTGCAAGGATACCAGTACAAAAAAAAGGGCGATATTTTTAAAAATATCAATTGTCATTTTGAGTAGCCTTTTCCAGCATTTTTTGTTCTTGACTCATAAGGTTTTTTACTATATATACATGTGTAAGTTTAGCATAATCTGTACTAAAGCGTAAACGTATGGTATAAAAATTATCTCCGTCTTCAAGGCTTGCAGTTTCAACAAATCCGACTAAAATACCTTCCGGATAAATTGCAGAAGCTCCACTGGTAATAATGGTGTCTCCGGGTAATAGAGAGGCATGACGTGGCACATCATTTAGTGTTCCGTATGCAGGATTTCCTCCTTCCCAAATTAATGTTCCTAAATAACCATTTTTTTTTACCCTGCAACTTACTACGGTATTTTTATTTAAAACCGACATAACTGAAGCAAAGTTATCTGAAACATCTTTTATTACACCTACAACTCCATCGGGGCTTATAACTCCCATTTCTGGTTCTATGCCATGAAGTTTCCCTTTATCAATAGTTAAGAAATTATTGCGCTTATTTACAGAGTTATTTAATACTCTTGCTGTTCTGAAAATATATTTTTGTGTATAATTTGTATCTGCCTTATAAAGTATTGGCTTTTTTATAAACGATTGTTCAAGCTGCGAGCGAAGCAAGGCATTTTCTTCTACTAATAACTGATTGGTTTTTCTAAGATAAAAATATTCTCGTATTTCGCTGTAAAGGCCTAATACATTACCGGATATAACATTAGCAGAGTTGATAAATCCTGTATTTTGAAAACGATTATTTTTAATGATAAGGTAAAGTGCCAGTGCCTCAAGCAATAAAAATAATATAAAAATATGATGTTTCCATATAAATAAAAACAGGTTACGCAAGGCAAAATAGTTTAATGTTTAAACAATAGTTTTGTTGTTACAACAACAATATTATCTTATCAGGAACGGAAATTTATCAATATTCTTTAATGCTATACCTGTTCCTCTGGCTACAGCTCTTAAAGGGTCTTCTGCTAAATGTACCGGCAATTTGGTTTTTTGTTGAATGCGCTTATCTAATCCCCTTAATAAGGCCCCGCCACCGGCAAGATATATGCCTGTTCGATAAATATCAGCTGAAAGCTCAGGCGGAGTCAATTCAAGTGCATTTAAAATAGCTTCTTCTATTTTTGAAATGGATTTATCTAGTGCATGTGCAATTTCAGAATAGGAAACATAAATTTCTTTGGGAATACCTGTCATTAAATCGCGACCATGAACAGCAATATCCGATGGAGGATTATCTAACTCAGGCAAGGCTGCTCCAACTTCAATTTTGATACGTTCTGCTGAACGCTCTCCGATTAAAATATTATGCTGTCTGCGCATGTATTCTTCAATATCGCTTGTAAATTCATCACCGGCTACACGAATTGATTTATCACAAACAATACCTCCAAGCGCAATAACGGCTATTTCTGAAGTTCCACCGCCAATATCTATAATCATATTTCCCATTGGCTCTTCTACATCTATTCCAATACCTATGGCAGCGGCCATAGGCTCATGTATTAGATA
>CALKJP010000134.1 GCA_937995645.1 uncultured Bacteroidia bacterium | reverse complement strand
ACAATTCTACATTTACCGGCTGGTATTCAACACATACTTCTATTACTCATGAAAACATTACAAGTTCAGCTCCTTCAAACACTGGTGGATTTTATTCATATGAATGCAATGGAGACAATAATCAAAAAATTGGAGCAAGACCTTCAAACACTACACCAGGTCCAGTAGGCACTTACATTAGATATGGTGTTAGGTTTAGAAACACATCAGGACAAACAATTATTAGAATTAGAGTTTCATTTACAGCATATCAATTTTCATTAGCTGAAAACAATAATGTAACTAATCAAATAGAATTTCATTATAGAGTAAGTGCAAGTGCAATTACAGATTTAACAACCGGCACTTATACATCGGTTCCTTCTCTTTGGTACACTGCACCTAACAATCATACAGGCCCTGGTACATCAAATCAAGTTTTAGGATACCCATGTACAGTTTCATCATATTTATCGGAATGCATAACTGTAACACTAAACAACAATGATGAAATAATGTTAAGATGGAGTGATAAAAATGATAATTATAATGATCATCATTTAGGTATTGATGATATTACAGTAGAGTTTTATCCAAACACAATTGAAAATGCCACAACGTGTGTATCTCCCCTTCCTATTAACTTACTAAACTTTGAAGTTAATAAGAAGGAACAAAGCGCCCTAATAAAATGGACAACGCTCAGTGAAATTAATAACGATTATTTTATAGTTGAACGCTCATCTGATGCAGAAAATTTTCATGAAATTGAAAAAGTAAAAGGAGCAGGAAACAGCAACCAACCAATACATTATGCTGTAAAAGATTATAATCCAATTAATGGAATAAATTATTATCGCCTCAAACAAATTGATTTTGATGGTACATATACCTATTCCGAAACTAAAGCCGTAAAATTTGAAAACTCATCATTATTAACCCTTTACAGCTTCAATAATAGTATTTATATAAAAACAGACAAACCACTAAGAAATGTAGTTTTAGAAATATATGATATTAACGGACGTTCTGTTTATTTTAAAAACATAAATGACGACACCAATATTAATGTTACAACATTAAATTACGTACTTGAAAATGGAACGTACATTGCTAAAGTAAAAACCGATGATGATTATAAAATTTGTAAGTTTATAATAAGCAATTAAACGCCTATGGCAAAACTCATCCGTTGGTTCGAGATTCCTGTAAAAGATTTTAAACGTGCCGTAAAATTTTATACTAAAGTATTGCGCGTTGAATTTATATTTGAAGAATTTAGAGGAATTCCACATGCAATTTTTAAAAATACCGTAGAAAACAATTTTGAGATAAGTGGCGCTCTGGTTGAAGTAAAAGATTTTCCTGAAAATACATTAGGAGGAATTTTATTTTTTAATGCCGATAGCGGTATTAATGAAATTTTACAAAGAGTAGAACAAAACGGAGGCAGAATTTTATTAAAAAAAACTTTAATTAAAAATACCACTGAAGACGGCAGAGTTTACATAGCAAAAACTTTAATTGATAACAATACCGGATACTTTGCTTACTTTTTGGATTCTGAAGGAAATAAAATGGGTTTATACTCCAATAGCTAATTAAAATATTAACAATTTATTAGTTTTTAGAAAAAAATACTAATTTAATTTAGTACAAAATTTGAATAAATGCTCCCACTGATTAACGATACTACCAACCAATCAAAAACATATGATAATGAAAATGATAATGAATTAAATTTTATCATAAGCGACCTCATTAAAACCAACGAAGATTTAAAGCGTGTAAATACTAATCTTAATAATAAAAACAAAGAAATTGTTGATTCAATTCAATATGCAAAATTAATTCATCAGGCTATATTACCTAAACAAAGGCATTTTGACAGAGCCTTCAGTAATTCATTTTTTATTTACCAACCTAAAGATATAATAGGAGGCGATTTTTATTGGGTTACCAAAGTTGAAGATTTATCTTTTGTAATATTAGGCGATTGTACCGGTCACGGTGTACCGGGTGCATTGCTTTCGGTATTAGGACATAGCTTACTCAATTACATCGTACACGGAAAAAATATTTTATCTTGTAAAGAAATTATTACAGAATTAGATCAACGTGTAATTGATTCGTTTCACATGACTCAAGAAGAGCGTTTTAATAACGATTGGATGGACATATCCATTTGTTGTTATAACAATAAAACCGGAATTTTAGAATTTTCAGGTGCTATGCAAAGCCTTTATTTAGTCAGAGATAATAATTTGTTTGAATACGAAGGCAATAAATTTCCTGTAGCCGGCTGGCAAATTGAAACAGTAAGAAACTTCATTTCTCATCATATTCATCTTCAAAAAAACGATACCATATATTTATTGTCTGACGGACTTTGTGATCAATTTGGTGGTCCCCAAAACAAAAAATTTAACAGACGCAGGCTTAAAGAATTATTATTATCCATTTCTAAATTAACTATGGATAAACAAAAAGAAATGATACTTCATGTATTAAATAAGTGGAAAGGTAACCAAGAACAAGTAGATGATATTTCTTTAATTGGAATTCGATTTTAGCAAATACATATCTTTAGAAAAAGCATTAAAATTATCAAACAAGTACTTTAAAAACACTTCCCCTTCAGTTAAATAAACTGAGGAGAAATTTTCATGTCGTTCTTGCAAAGTTCCATTTGGAAATATTTTTGCGTGCAACTTTTTAATTTGATTAATGGTATTTTCATTTTTTTGCTTTTGTGCACGTTCTAACCTATGCTTAATTGCATCAACCGATTTAAGTGTCTTATGCAGCTCTGCTTGTACAAATGGCATTAATGTTACATCTGTTTTTTCAGCCTCATTTATTAAATATGAGAAAGAATTTTTAATCTCAGATTTTACTTTTTCCATATCGGGCAAATCAGTTAAATGCTGAATAAAATATTTTATTTTATCCTCTTCTGAAACAAAAAGTAAATATTCACCAATTCCGGTCTTTTCAATTAATTGCTTCGTTTTATTATCTATAACAGTAGCAAAATTTCGAGGTGTTAAAACAGGAAAAAACACATTTTCTGAATCAAAAAAGGCTTTATATTCTAACCAATAGGCAAGCTCTCCGGGGCCTCCAACATAAGCCAAATTTGGCAATATTACCTGCTGATACAAAGGACGCAAAATAACATTGGGACTAAAGTTCTCAGGATTTTTTTTTAATTCATTCAACAATTCATCTTCGCTAAATTTTTTATCTGAATTAAATAATTGAAAAGTTCTATCTGCATTTTCAACAATACGTTTACGCTTATTATTATTGAAATAAAACAAATTAATTTCTCTCGGATGTACCTGCGATATATATCCTAAATTCTCTAATTTTACAATACTTTCGTTTACTTTATTAAATGCAACATGTTCTGTAATGTCTCGTTGCATGTATTCAATAAAAAGCGATTTTAGTTTTATATTGTTCGGGTCAAGTATAAGTAAATTAGTATTTTTAAAAAGTTCATGAACTAAAATTTTTGTTGCCGTTGAATAATTATCTGATTGCAGATACGATTTTTCAAACATTTTTTTTAATTCTTCTGCTTTATCTGAAGTTCCCCAAAACAAAGCCAACTCAGAAAGTACTTTATCCAAACCTTTATTTGAAAGAATTCCTACAGGTTCTTCACCGCTATGCTCTGATTTTGTCCATTCTACTTTTTTACCAAAAACATGTAAATGATTAATTTCAGCAAAGTCGTGATCTTCGCTTGCCATCCAATAAACGGGAATAAAATTTTTATCAGGAAAAGCCTGTTTTAACTGCTTTGCAAGATTTATGGTTGTAACAATTTTATAAATAAAATAAAGCGGTCCGGTAAACAAACATAGCTGATGTCCGGTGCATACCGTATAAGTGTTTTCATCTTTCAACAATGCTATGTTTGATTTTATCTTATCTGTTAATAATTGATTTTTTTGATATTGCTGAATTATTGAATCATATAATACACTTCTGTTTACCTCAAATTTTTGGCGTGATATAATTGCTTTTTTAAAACCTTCTAATGAATTTTCAAAAGCAATAAACTCGTTTAATTTTTCAGAGTTGTTTAAATAATCGGTAAACAGTTTAGAAAATAATCCTGTTGAACTTAAAGCTATAGTTTGATGTGATAATGCCATTTAATTAGAAACTTGATGAGAAAAATAATTCCATAATGCTTCATTTGGAGGTGTAGCAATTATTTCTATTTGCTCATTTTTTACCGGATGAATAAAACTTAGTTTGCGCGCATGTAAATGAATAGACCCATCTTTATTACTTCTATCAAAACCATATTTTAAATCGCCTTTAATGGGGCACCCCATCGAGGCTAATTGAACTCGTATTTGATGATGCCTGCCGGTTAAAGGTGCTACTTCCAGTAAATAATATTTATCAGATGAAGCTAAAATTTTATAATCCAATTCGGCTTTTAACGCACCTTCACGCGGTTCTTTAAAAGCTTTCGACATATTTTTAGCTTCATTTTTTATCAAGTAGTGAATCAAATGACCTTCTTCTTGGGGTGGTTTATTTTTTACAACCGCCCAATAAGTTTTAGTAACAGCGCGTGTTTTAAAAAGTTCATTTAATCGGCTTAAAGCTTTGCTGGTTTTGGCAAATACCACTACTCCACTTACCGGCCTATCTATGCGATGCACCACTCCGGCAAATACATTTCCAGGCTTTTGGTACTTTTCTTTTAAAAAATCTTTTACAAGCTCACTAAGAGGTGTATCACCAGTTTTATCGCCCTGTACAATTTGCGAAGGTTTTTTATTTACCACAATCAAGTGGTTATCTTCAAATAAAATATCGTTTTCTGTAAGTTTCATTATAAAAGCAAATCTAAACTAAAAATCCCGCACATGCGGGATTTTTAGTTATTAAGCAATCTAAAAAATCAATCTCTTCTGCTTCCACCTAAATAAATCATAATATAATACATTAATGTAGCCAATGATGATAGTGCCGCTATTACATAAGTTGTAGCTGCCCATTTAAGTGCATCTTTGGCTTTTTCATGCTCTACACCTCTGGTAATTCCTTTATTATCAATCCATGCCAAAGCTCTTCTTGAAGCATCAAATTCTACCGGCAACGTAATAAAGCTAAACAAAGTGGTGGTCGCAAACATTACGATTCCTGCTAATAATAATTGCGGAAAGGAGTTGACCAATAAAATACCAGCCAATAAAACCCATTGTACCCATTGCGATGCAAAATTTACAATAGGAACCAATTGCGAACGCATTTGCAACCACATGTAAGCCTGTGCATGCTGAACAGCATGCCCCACCTCGTGAGCTGCAACAGCAGCTGCAGCTACGCTTCTGCCATGATATACTTCAGGACTTAAATTAACTGTTTTCTTTAAAGGATTGTAATGGTCTGTAAGCTGACCTTCAACAGAAATAACCTCTACATCATAAATACCATGATCTCTTAGCATTTTTTCGGCAATTTCTCTACCGTTTAGTCCTGCACTGTTTGGTATTTGCGAATATTCTTCAAAACGTCTTTTAAGCTGGCTGCTAACTAACCAACTTACAATCATGAAAAAACCAAATATTAAATATATGCCCATAGTTTAAATAAATTTTAATTTGCAAAGTTACATACAATATCTGTTCCATTAATTTTTTATTCATTAAGAATCGTTAAAAATGCCTTTTTGTCGCTTAATACTATAAACACAAAGACAAAATGTCAACAAAAGTATCATAAAAAGCAATGGTATAAATTTTGAAAATAGCTGAAGTGAATAATCTAAAAAAAAGGAGGAATAAACTATGACACTCGTAAAATTTAACAACAACAATGGATTAGTAAGACCATACAGCTTATTTCCAGAAATGAGAACTCTGATTGACTCATTTTTTAATGAAAACAATTTATCAACATTACCTTCGGTAAATATTTCCGAAGACGACAACAGTTATCATTTAGAATTATCTGCACCCGGATTTGAAAAAGATAATTTTAAAATTTCTGTTGAAGATAATTTTATTAATATAAGCGGTGAGTTTAAAAATGAAAAAGAAGATAAAAATAGAAATTATACTCACAAAGAATTTTCGTATCAAAGCTTTACCCGTTCTTTCCGATTACCTGAAAATGTTAAATTAGACGATATCAGTGCAAAATACGATAATGGAATTTTAAACATTGAAATTCCTAAATTAAAAGCTGAAGAAAACAAAAAGGTTAAAGAAATATCTGTTAATTAAATCGTATAAAATACATTTAACCCTTATTAACAAAGGCACTTACGTTGTAAGTGCCTTTGTTAATTTTATTAGCTAACCATACTAAAATGCAGCTTTAAAAGCTGCTAATTTTGATAAATTTAAAATCAGCATGAATAGACCATTAATTTTAGTTACCAACGATGACGGAATAAACGCCCCGGGTATTAGAAATTTAATTGATGCCGTATTTCCATTGGGCGAAGTATATGTAGTTGCCCCCGACAAACCACAATCAGGTATGGGACATGCCATTACACTAAATTCAACCCTACGCGTACAAGAACACATGAATGAAAAAGGAATTCCTGAATTTAGTACATCTGGTACTCCGGTTGATTGTGTTAAACTGGCCATAAAAAAAATACTTCCACGTAAACCCGATTTATTGGTTTCAGGTATTAATCATGGGTCAAACTCATCAATAAGCGTTATATACTCCGGCACTATGTCTGCCGCTGTTGAAGGAGCTTTAGAAAATATCCCTTCTATTGGATTCTCTTTATGTAATCATGCTATTGAAGCAAATTTTAGCGCAGCAAAATATATAGCCTCTAAAATTATTGAAAAGGTACTGCAAAATAAAATGCCCGATTATACATGTTTAAACATTAATATTCCTTCAATAAATTTAGAGTTAATAAACGGCATAAAAGTTTGCAGAGGAGCAAAAGCCTATTGGGATGAAGATTTTGATGAACGCACCGATCCTTACGGTAGAAAATATTACTGGCTAACTGGATGTTTAAACAATTATGATAAGGGCGAAGACACCGATGAATGGGCATTGGCTAATAATTATGTTTCTGTAGTTCCTATACATTTTGATATGACCGCACATCAACATATAAAAACAATTGAAAGCTGGAATCTGAAAATTTAATGTAATAAAAAAAAATGGCTATTTGCCAATCACTATATAACTAAAAAAAATGTTTGATAAACTGGATAAGATGTGGATTGGAACATTGTTGGGCTTAGTAAGTCCGATAACAGTATTAATTTTTTTTTATTTAGCTAACTATACACACATAAGTTTTTACAGCTTTTTATCAAAATATATGGAGCATAAAGCTTTAGTGCCACTATTTAGCTTATGCGCAATTATAAATCTTGGTTTATTTTATCTTTTTATACAAAAAGACAAATACTATGCAGCAAGAGGAATTATATTTTCTACACTAATTTATGCCATCATTATTTTTGCTTATAAACTGAGTTAAACATGCGTTATTACATCATAGCCGGAGAAGCATCGGGCGATTTACATGCATCAAACTTAATGAAACATCTTAAACAAAAAGATGCGAATGCCGTATTTCGTTGCTGGGGTGGTGATTTAATGCAGGAGCAAGGAGCAGAAATTGTTAAACATTACAGAGATTTGGCTTTTATGGGATTTGCAGAAGTGCTTGCCAATTTGCGAACCATTCTAAAAAATATTGAATTCTGTAAAAAAGACATCCTTAACTACAAGCCGGATATATTGATTTTAGTGGACTATCCGGGATTTAATTTACGCATTGCAAATTTTGCAAAAATAAATGGCTTTAAAGTATTTTATTATATCTCGCCACAAATATGGGCATGGAAAGAAAGCCGCGTACATAAAATTAAACGCAGTGTAGATGCCATGTTTACCATCTTACCATTTGAAGAAAATTTTTATAAAAAATACAATTATCCGGTTTTTTTTGTTGGTCATCCGCTATTAGATGCCATTGCTAAC
>CALKJP010000133.1 GCA_937995645.1 uncultured Bacteroidia bacterium | reverse complement strand
CTTTTTTTAGGAATTTTTCCAAACTTTTTATGGCAGCCAAATAGTTTTTGTATTTAAAGTGTTCATCAATTTCGCGTGGGTCTAAATCTTGTGCAATAAGATCATTAACACTCATTAAGAGCACAACAAAAAATGTTATATGTAAACGCGAAAAAAACATTCCTTATCTCGAAAAAGCAAACAAAGCAAGCAAAGTTACGCCTGAAATGGTTTTATATTTAGGCAAAGCTTATCAACATGGATTAAAATTTGATGATGCTATTAAAGCTTTTACAAAATATAAAAGCATGGTAGGAGAAAAAGAAAAAGCTGAGGCCGATCGTTACATAGAGCAATGTAACTTAGGAAAAGAAATGATTAAATATCCTTTAGATGTTACTTTTGAAAATTTAGGACCAAGTATTAATTCTGAATATCCCGACTACTATCCATTTGTTCCGCCGGATGAATCTTTTTTTGTATTTACATCCAGAAGAAAAGGCGGACAAGCAGTTTTAGAATACGATGGATATTATTCATCAGATATTTACATTTCACAAGAAGTAAACGGACAATTTGAAAAAGCAAAAAATATTGGCCCCCAAATTAACACCGGTCTTGATGAAGAAGTAGTTGGGATTTCTGTAGATGGAAATAAAATTTTTATATATATAGATCATATCAAAGAAGTTGGCGAAATCTATGTATCAGAACGAAAAGGTAAGAATTTTGGCCCCCGCGTAAAACTTGGTAAATCCGTAAACTCCGAAAGCCTTGAAACCTCTGCCTCTTTAAATGCAGAAGGAGATATATTATTTTTTGCCAGCAACAGACCCGGAGGTTTAGGCGGAACAGATATATGGATGACCAGAAAATTACCCAATGGCGATTGGGCTGAACCTCAAAATCTGGGACCCACTATTAATACCCCCTACAACGAAGATTTTCCCAATATGATGCCTGATGGAAAAACCCTTTATTTTGCCTCACAAGGTCATAAAGGATTAGGAGGATATGATATTTTTTTCAGTATTTACGATTCCGAAAAAAACACATGGACAAAACCCAGAAATATAGGCTATCCCATTAATAACCCCGCAGATAATATGACCATATTTTTTTCACAAAACATGAAATATGCCTATGTATCAGATGTAAGAAAAGAAGGAATGGGCGATTTAGATATTTATCGTGTAAACTTTAATAATAGAGATGATAGACAAACAATAGTAAAATGTACAGTTGCATCTACCGATGGAGTTAAAACTGTTAAAGATGCCTCTGTAAGCTTAATTGAACTAAGCTCACAAGATGAGTACGGCACCTATACTCCCACCAGTAAAAATAAATTTGTAATGGCTATGCCTCCCGGTAAATATAAGATAGTTATTACTGCTGAAGGTTTTAATACCTATACTGAAGACATTACCATACTGGGAAAAAATTCATTTCAGGAATTAATAGAAAAAGATTTTAAACTCTTACCCAAATAAATCATGCAACTAAATTTAACTCGCCCCTTAGCTTTTTTTGATTTAGAAACAACAGGCACCAACGTAGCAAGCGACAGAATAGTAGAAATAGCCATTTTAAAAATACATCCAAATGGTGATAAAGAAGAATATTTAAAACTTATAAACCCTGAAATACCAATTCCTCCAATAGCTACTTCAATTCATGGAATTAGTAATGAAAAGGTGAAAAATGAACCAACTTTTAAAGATCTGGCACCATCTATTGCCAACTTTTTAAAAGGTTGCGATTTGGCAGGTTATAATTCAAATAAGTTTGATATTCCTATTTTGGTAGAAGAATTTTTACGTGCAGGAATTGATTTTGATTTAAGCAGCAGAAGATTTGTTGATGTACAAAATATTTTTCACCAAATGGAACAACGAACTTTAAAAGCGGCTTACAAATTTTATTGCGGAAAAGAATTGGTAAATGCACATAGTGCTTTAGCAGATATTAATGCTACGTATGAAGTATTCCTGTCACAGTTGCAACGTTACGATGGAGTTGAAATTGAAGACAAAAACGGCAACAAATTTATTCCCGTAAAAAACGATATTAAAGCCCTTCATGACTTTACTAACATTAACAAAAACGTTGATTTGGCAGGAAGAATAATATACAACGATAAAGGGATAGAAGTATTTAATTTTGGGAAACACTCCGGTAAGCCGGTTGAAGAAGTTTTTAAAACAGAACCGTCTTATTACGATTGGATGATGAAAGGTGATTTTCCTTTATATACCAAAAAAGTAATTACAGCAATTAAACTGCGCTCAACAAACACTAAAACAGTTTAGTGTTATTTGATGAACTCGTTTAATACATTTCTGGTAATTTTTGAAACTATTGAATCGCAGCACAAACAACTGGTATAACTAATAGAACCTACTGAAAACACTTTGCCTCCGGTGCTGGTTTCGTAATAAATCATATCCGCTCCGCCAAAATTCGGATTTGTTCCTTTTGCAATTATTTTAAGTGTAGGTATTTTTTGCGAATCAGGAGTTACTTTATCTGTTTCATGTCCTGATGCACCACCGGTATCAGGGCAACCTTCACCAAATGTATCATTTTTGTTTAATCCGGTATTGGCAAATACCCAAAAGTTTTTATCTATAACTCGGTATGGGTGCCATGTCAAGTATCCTCTTTCATCATATTGCACTCCCATTAAAGTTGATTCAGGCATACCTAAATCACGCCATAAACCTCCAAGTTCTGATGTAAAAGTATGGCGTTGTTTATTTCTTCTTATTTCTAAAATATCTCTTTTGCTATCCCATACTACTTTACTCCATATTGCATTACCACCTAAGTAGGCCACGTGACCACCGTTTTGAACATAGCGATAAAGTCTATCATACATTTCTTTAGTATAATATTCGGGATGTGAGTTTAAAACTATTGTTTTGTAACCTGTGAGTAAATTTTCTTCTAGCATTAAATCGTGCTCCGAATATTGGTCCCATTTATATCCATTATCATCCATCCAACGCATTAAATAAGTTTCTGCTGCGGCTAAATGTCCTCCTCTGGCAGTTGGATCGGCATATTTATTTGGACGCTGAAAACTAATATTTTCTGAACTTATTACATTTTCATCCATTTCAAAATCATAAAAAGAACCTCCTCCCCAGTCGTTATAAGCATTCCATGTATTAGTACTTGCTAATACAGCTATATCAGCTTTTGGAGCCAGTGCATCTTTTTTAATTACAAAAGTTATCCAGCCAACTTTTCCATCATCAGGATTAACAAGTTTTGCAGAATATAAACCGGATTTCCAGCTTGCTTCAACGGTTACTTCATAAACCGTTTGCCAGTTACATCCATAAGAATATGAGTAACAATGATAATTTTGACGCAACCCTTCTATTCCATTTTGCTGATGAACTATGGCATTTGGGGAACCATTTCTGAAAATTTCAATATTAAAAACCGGACTTAATGTATGTATTTTAAATTCTATTTTCTCTCCGGGTTGATAAGACATTTTATGCGTATAGCCTTCAATACTTGCCTGGTTAATAATAACCTCCGTTGTATCGCAGTATTTTTTATGAGTAAACGTGTCGTCTTTATTTATTTTAGAACATGAAAAAAATACAATCGACAAAATTGTGGTTTGTAATAGAATCAGCTTTTTCATGGCTTAAATCAATATTATCAAAAATAATAAATAATGAAAAACGGAGTAAATTCTTAATCAAAAGAGTTTACTCCGTTCACAAATACATTTTAAAAATTTGCTACTTGGTTAATACCAGCTTTTTCTCCTCAATCATTTTTCTAAGATTAATTAATGCATAACGCATTCTGCCTAAAGCCGTATTGATACTTACATTGGTAACATCAGCAATTTCTTTAAAACTCATATCCTTATACAATCGCATAATTACAACTTCACGCTGGTCTTGAGGTAACTGTCTTACTAATTCGCGCAAATCCTGCTTTATTTGTTTTTTCACCATTTTATCTTCTATGTTTCCCTGGCGTAATGGTAAAACAGAAAAAATATCAAAATCTTCGCCACCATCAAATTGAGGAAATTTATTTTTAGCTCTGAAATGGTCGATAATTAAATTGTGCGAAATACGCGCAGCCCAAGGTAAAAACTTACCTTCTTCATTATAAGAACCTTTCTTTAATGTAATAATAATTTTAAAAAATGTTTCCTGAAAAATATCCTGTGCAACAGCTTGGTCTCTAACCTGATGATAAATGTACGTAAACAGTTTTCTTTTATGACGCTTAAGTAATACTTCAAGTGCTGAGTTATCACCCTTTGTGAACTTTTGGATAAGTTCCTGATCGTTGAACTGGTCCATAACAACCTCCCTTTTTATATTTAAATAAAATCTAAAAAAGTAAAGGTGTTATTCTATAAGCAGTTCCTCCGTTATGGGTTAAATTTTAATTTGTTTTATGAAGCAATTCAACGGTAAAAATATTAAAAGGTTTCTTAATTGCAAAAAAATCATTCAAATTATAAAAACAAGAGGCATTACATATTGTTAGCTAAACAGCCATTTAGCCTTATTTATTTAGTATTTTTGCGCACATTAAAAAAATGAATACACAAAAAAATATAGAAGAATTAGACCCTCGCAATTTTATCATTATTAAAGGAGCAAGAGTTCATAATTTAAAAAATGTGGACATAGCTTTTCCACGCAATAAATTTATAGTTATTACCGGTTTATCAGGCTCAGGTAAATCTTCACTGGCTTTTGATACTTTATATGCAGAAGGGCAAAGAAGATATGTAGAAAGTTTATCGGCTTATGCTCGTCAGTTTTTAGGAAAAATAGAAAAACCCGATATTGATTATATAAAAGGCATTGCACCTGCCATAGCTATCGAGCAAAAAGTAAATACGCGCAACCCACGCTCAACTGTTGGCACTACAACTGAAATTTATGATTATTTAAAATTGTTATTTGCACGAATCGGAAAAACTTATTCTCCTATTTCCGGCAATGAAGTAAAAAGAGACACACGCGAAGATGTTTTAAATTTTATAAATAAGCTGGAAAAAAGAACTAAAATTGTATTATACGCACCCTTAATTATTAAAAATAATCGCAGTGTTACACAGGAATTAAATTTGTTGTTGCAACAAGGATTTTCGAGAATACGAGTTAATAAAGAAATTTTACGAATCGAAGAATTTAAAGACAGTAAAGCTAAAGCTGAAAACATTGCCATTTTAATTGATCGATTTACAGTTGATGCAGAAGATGAAGATAATGTAACACGCATTTACGATTCCATTCAAACAGCATTTTACGAAGGAAATGGCGAATGTATTATTGAAATACACACAGCAAAAGGAATAAAAGAACATCGTTTTAATAATCGTTTTGAATTAGATGGAATTACTTTTGAAGAACCCAGTGTAAACTTTTTTAGTTTTAACAACCCTATTGGAGCCTGTAAGTATTGCGAAGGATATGGAAGCGTAATTGGTATTGATGAAGATTTGGTAATACCTAATAAAAGCTTATCAGTTTACGAAGATGCCATACTTTGCTGGAAAGGAGATAAAATGAGCGAATGGAAAAATCAGTTTTTAAAAGTTGCTCATAAATTTGATTTTCCGGTACATCGTCCATATAGCGAATTAGACGAAAAACAAAAAAAACTATTATGGACCGGCAACAGCTATTTTTTAGGCTTAAACGAATTCTTTCAGCATTTAGAAGAACAAAGTTATAAAATACAATATCGTGTAATGCTTTCGCGATACAGAGGAAAAACAAAATGTCCGGAATGTAATGGATCTCGCTTAAGAAAAGATGCAGGTTATGTTAAAATAAACAATCATTCAATTATTGATATTGTTTTAATGTCTGTATCGCAGGCACGCGCATTTTTTGATAATTTAAAATTAAGTAACTACGAACATGAAATAGCCAAACGACTTTTAGTAGAAATAAAAAATCGCTTGAAATTTTTAGAAGACGTTGGCTTAGGTTATTTATCATTAAATCGTTTATCCAATACCTTATCGGGTGGCGAATCGCAACGCATCAATCTTACAACATCTTTGGGAAGCAGCCTTGTTGGATCTATGTATATTTTAGATGAACCGAGTATAGGCTTACATTCGCGTGACACACAACGATTAATTGAAATATTGAAATCATTACGAAATTTAGGAAACACCGTAATTGTAGTGGAACATGATGAAGAAATAATGCTGGCTGCCGACCAAATTGTAGATATGGGACCGCTGGCAGGAAGTCATGGTGGTGAAGTAGTTTTTCAAGGTAATCAAGATGAACTATTAAAAGTAGAAAGAAGTCTTACAGCAAAATATCTTACAGAAAGAGAAATAATTGAAATTCCACCGCACCGCAGAAAGTGGAAAAAATCAATTGATATAAATGGTGCACGCGAAAATAATTTAAAAAATATTTCAGTTAGTTTTCCCTTAAACACGTTAACTGTTGTAACAGGAGTTAGTGGCTCAGGAAAAAGTTCATTAGTAAAAAAAGTATTATATACAGCATTAAAAAAACAATTTGGAGGATATGGAGAACGCACAGGTGTTTTTGATGGATTAGCCGGAAACATAGATGCCATAAGCAATGTAGAATTTATTGATCAAAATCCGATAGGAAAATCAACACGCTCAAATCCGGTAACCTATGTAAAAGCCTATGATGAAATAAGAGATTTATTCACATCGCTTCCACTATCAAAAGCAAGAAATTATAAGCCCGCTCATTTCTCATTTAATGTAGATGGTGGAAGATGCGAAATGTGCGAAGGTGAAGGAATCATAAAAGTGGAAATGCAATTTATGGCCGATGTTCACCTTACTTGCGAAACTTGCCATGGCAAACGCTTTAAAGACGAAATTCTGGAAATAGAATACCATGGAAAAAATATTTTTGATATATTGAACATGACTATTGATGATGCTATCGTTTTTTTTGAATCACATATTAGCGAAAGCAAAGTAGAACGAAAAATAATTGAAAAGCTTAAACCATTGCAAGATGTAGGTTTAGGCTATGTAAAACTAGGGCAATCATCAAGCACTTTAAGCGGAGGCGAAGCACAGCGAATTAAGCTGGCATCGTTTATAGGCAAAGGAAATTCATTACAACCTATCTTATTTATTTTTGATGAACCAACCACAGGATTGCATTTTCACGATGTAAAAAAATTATTGAAAGCCTTTGATGCATTAATCGAAAACGGCCATTCCTTAGTAGTAATAGAACACAACTTAGATATTATTAAATGTGCCGACTGGGTAATAGACCTTGGACCTGAAGGAGGTGATGAAGGAGGCGAACTTGTATTTGCAGGAATTCCCGAAGATTTAATAAAATGTAAAAACTCACATACAGGAAAATATTTAAAAGAAAAATTAAGTAAGAAAAAATAATCCAATTGCATTTTGTATTTTTAACCATTAAAAATTTATTCCATGTCAACATCAAATACGAAATACAGCAAAGAAGAAATTTTAGCAATATATAATAAGCCATTATTGGAATTGGTTTACGAAGCAGCAACCGTTCACCGTCAGCATCATAATCCAAGAGAAGTTCAGGTAAGCACTTTACTTTCTATTAAAACCGGAGGCTGTGCAGAAGATTGTGCTTATTGTCCGCAAGCAGCACGTTATCATACCAACATAAAAACGAATGATTTAATGAGCATTGAAGAAGTTAAAGAAGCCGCGATAAATGCCAAAGCTGCCGGCTCTTCACGTTTGTGTATGGGTGCTGCATGGCGCAATGTAAAAGATAACGATGATTTTGAAAGGGTATTAGAAATGGTACGAACCGTAAACGAACTAAATATGGAAGTTTGTTGTACCTTAGGTATGCTTACCGAAAATCAGGCAAAAAGATTAGCAGACGCAGGACTTTATGCTTACAATCATAACATAGATACATCAGAAGAACATTATAAAGAAATAATTTCTACACGCTCATTTGACGACAGAATTCAAACTATATCAAATGCCCGCAAAGCAGGAGTTACTGTTTGTTCAGGTGGAATTATTGGCATGGGTGAAAGCGTAGAAGATCGTGTTGGCATGCTTTACACATTATCTAATTTAGAACCACAACCGGAGTCTGTTCCCATAAACGCATTAGTTCCGGTAGAAGGAACTCCATTGGAAGATGCCCAATCTGCTTCTATTTGGGAAATGGTTCGTATGGTTGCTACCACTCGTATTATAATGCCTAAAGCAACAGTTCGTTTATCGGCAGGCAGATTACAAATGAGTATGGAGGGACAAGCACTTTGCTTTATGGCAGGTGCTAACTCAATTTTTGCAGGCGATAAATTACTTACAACTCCAAATCCTGAGTTTAATCAGGATATGCAGATGTTCAACATTCTCGGATTAGTTCCTAAAGAGCCTTTTAAAGACGGCAAAAAACCTGAAGTAAAAGATAGCTATAAAGATCGCCCTGAAACCGCTGAAAAAGTTAAATGGTCGCGTCCAGGGCATGTTATCGAAAAAAACAAAGCTGCTGAAGAAAAAGCAAAAGCATTAAAAAACCTGTAAGCAATTTTATTGTTTACAGTTAAAAACCTTTATGCTAAAAATTGCCTGGTCTAAATGCTATGCGCATCCATTGCCTGAGGGGCATCGCTTTCCAATGGCTAAATACGAATTGCTGCCCGAACAATTATTGCACGAAGGCACCATTAGTAATAACAATCTCTTTGAACCGAAAATAGCTGATGCTAAAAGTATTTTAGCTTGCCATGATGAACATTATTTTAATCGTTTAAAAAATCTGGAACTCACTAAAGCTGAAATACGCAAAATGGGATTTCCGCTTTCAGTTGAATTGGTGCATCGCGAACAGGTAATAATGCAAGGCACTATTGATGCAGCTTTATACGCATTACAACATGGTGTTTCATTAAATATTGCCGGAGGAACTCACCATGCATTCAGCAACAGAGGCGAAGGATTTTGTTTGCTTAATGATATAGCAATTGCTGCGCAATACCTGTTAGATAATGGATTAAAAAAACGCATCATGGTGGTTGATTTAGACGTGCATCAAGGGAACGGCACGGCAGCAATTTTTCAAAATAATGAAAATGTTTTTACCTTCTCCATGCATGGCGAAAAAAATTATCCGCTGCAAAAAGAACAATCAAATTTGGATATTGAATTAGATGACAATATTGATGATGCCGCTTATCTGAAAATTTTAAAAAATAACTTACCTAAAATTGTAGATGAATTTGAGCCCGATTTTATTTTTTACCAAAGTGGTGTTGATGTTTTGGCAAGCGATAAATTGGGAAGACTGGGCTTGAGTATAGAAGGCTGCAAGGAACGCGACCGCTTTGTTTTACAATTTTGCAAGGATAATAATATACCCATTGCAGCAAGTATGGGAGGAGGCTACTCCGAAAAATTATCAGACATTATTGAAGCACATGCTAATACCTACCGATTGGCACAAAAAATTTTCTTTTAAGTTTTAAAGTGAGATTGGTTGAAATTAGTTGAGATTAGAAGAGAGAGATTGATTGAAATTACTTATTAAATATTCTAAAATCAAAAATTATTAACTCATTTGCACATTGGCAAATTGCAAATTGATTAACTGCCCTTGTTAAGACTTACAACTTATATCCCCCAAAAACTAATTTAAGGAGTATAATATTTGCTCTAACTCCTCTGCCCTATTGGTTCCAATTAAAAGTTTTTTACCGTTTTTAAATTCAAGCTGTAAACCTTTATTGCCTGAAACATTATAAGCCATACCTTTAAACCCATAGCGTAAACCCCAACCTCCAAATTCTACTATTGGATTGTACTTTCGTATATAGGCTTTTTCAATTTCATCCCACTTAAAAAATTTAAAGTTTACATGCAATGGAAAAAGCCTTACATGAATTCCTTCATTATCAATTTTGGTTTCTAAACGCATGATTATAAAAGATAAAGTAATAACAAGCGTAAAAAGAAACATCAGCAACAAACCTGCATCACTCATTGGTTTATCACCAAAAACTTCTTTTAAAAAAAATTGTTTATAAATACCGTATAAAAACATACCGTTAATTCCCAATAAAATTAGCCAAATCCACCATTGGGTAAATTTTTGTTTTTCGGTAAATAGATAGTTTGAGTTCATATTTTTGATTCTTGAACTCTAAATATAAATATTTTCACTCTTTAAAAACATTTTACCTTGCGCCTTGTTATTTAAGGGTTCACATATCAAAGTTATGTATCGTATAATAAATATTCTATTCGTTTTTATCAGCCTTAGTGCTATTGCTCAAAATGCTGTAATAAAAGGAAAAGTGTTTAACAGCAAAAACAACGAGGCCATACCATTTGCCAATGTAGTTATTCAAGGAACTACCACCGGTGCAACCAGCGATATGGATGGTTTTTATGAAATAAAAAACCTTAATCCGGGCTTGTATAACTTAGAAGTAAGCTATATTGGATTTAAGAAAAAAGTAATATTTGAAGTACAGGCAACCAATACCAAAGCAGCAATTGTAAATATTGCCCTTGAAGAAACCGCTACAGATCTTAAAACAGTTGAAATTACCGGGCAAGGTTTTAATAAAACAGAGGAAAGTCCTGTATCGCTAAGAACTATTGGAGCAGCCGAAATTGAGCGTAATCCGGGTGGTAACCGCGATATATCTGCCGTTATTCGAAATTTTCCGGGAGTTGCCTCTACCCCTGCTTTTAGAAATGATATTATTATTCGTGGCGGTGCACCTAACGAAAACCGATTTTATTTAGATGGTGTTGAAGTTCCTAATATCAATCACTTTGCCACACAAGGCTCTTCAGGCGGACCAGTAGGATTAATAAATGTAAATTTTATTCGCGAAGTTGATTTTTATTCAGGGGCTTTCCCGGCTGCAAGAGGCAATGCATTAAGTTCGGTTTTTGAGTTTAAACAAATAGATGGAAATCCTGATAAATTAAACACACGTCTTACGCTTGGTTCATCTGACTTTGGAGCAACCTTTGATGGCCCAATTGGCAAAAACGCAAACTTTATTTTTTCAGTCAGACGTTCATACCTTCAGTTTTTATTTAAAGCTATTGGATTACCATTTTTACCCACCTACAACGATTACCAATACAAATTTAAATGGAAGCTTAACGAAAAAAACGAGCTATCATTTATAGGGCTTGGAGCACTCGATGTATTTGAATTAAATAAAAGTGTAAATGATAATATTACCGATCCTGAAACATTGGAGCGTAACAATTATATTTTAGGAAATATCCCAATCAACGATCAATGGAATTATACTTCAGGTTTGGTATATAAAAATTATCGCGATAAAGCTTTTACAACAATTGTACTTAGCCGAAACATGTTAAAAAATATTTCCTATAAACATTTTGATAATGACAAAAACAAACCGAAAATTTTAGATTATAATTCAACGGAAGAAGAAAATAAATTCCGTATTGAAAACACTTCACGTAATGGTTCTTATAAAAGCAATGTTGGTATTAATATAGAAACAGCCGAATACAGAAACAGTACTGATAATTTAATACCAACTCCGTTTGGAGTTCAGCGCGTGCAGTTTTCATCATCACTTATCTTTATTAAATATGGATTTTTCTCGCAAATAAGCAGAGGCTTTTTAGGCGAGCGATTAATACTATCAGCAGGACTACGAAGCGATGGTAATAATTATAACGAACACATGGCTAATTTACTGAATCAACTTTCTCCTCGTTTTTCAGCATCATATATTTTAACAACCAAAATAAGTATTAATGCAAATGTAGGTAGCTACTTCCAACTTCCGGCATATACCGTAATGGGTTACAGAGATTCTCAGGGAGTTTTAGTAAACAATAAAAATTTAAAATACATACAATCTAACCACATAGTGGGAGGTTTTGAATATAATACATCTACCAATGCTCGCTTTACATTAGAAGGATTTCATAAAACTTATGCAAACTATCCATTCTTGCTTCGCGACAGCATATCATTAGCAAATTTAGGTGGCGATTTTGGTATAATAGGTAACGAACCTGCTGTTTCAAATTCTTCTGGCAGAAGTTACGGTATTGAATTTTTAGCGCAACAAAAATTAATAAAAGGTTTTTTTGGAATATTGGCTTATACTTTTGTTCGTAGCGAGTTTAAAGACAAAAACGGCAATTATGTACCAACAGCATGGGATAGCCGACATATTGTAAACCTTACGGCCGGCAAAAAATTCAAGAAAAACTGGCAAGTAGGTGTAAGAGGAAGATTTAGCGGTGGAGCACCGTTTACCCCATACGATGTTCAAACATCGTCTTTGGTTCAAAACTGGAATGCAAGCGGAAGAGGTGTATTAGACTTTAATCAGTTAAACAGTGGAAGACTTCCTGCTTTTCATGGAATGGATTTACGAGTTGATAAAGAATATTTCTTTAATAAATGGTCGCTGAATATTTATTTTGATATACAAAACGCCTATAACTTTCAATCAGAATTACAACCAACATTATTATTGGATAGAGATATTAACGGCAATCCACAGATATTGAATCCAAATGATCCGATTGAACAACAGCGTTATAAAACAAAAGTTGTAAAAAACACAACCGGTACCGTATTACCATCTATTGGAATTATTCTGGATTTTTAATTTGAAAGAGATATTTATAGATATTCATAGAAATTGATAGAAATTCATTGATTATTTTATCTCTTAAAATAAAAATTTTCATGTTAACTAATTGCTAATGCCTATTTCCTAACGACTATAGACTTACAACTATCAACTTACAACTAATGCATAATGGCTTTTTACTAAATAACTAAAAACTACTACCTTTATGCGAGCAGTTAAAAACTATGCAAGAATTAAACCTGCCGGAATACGAATTTAAAGTCGAAAACAAAGGCGAAGAAAATTTTATTTACGATGTTGCCCGAAAAAAATTTGTATCACTTACTCCTGAAGAATGGGTACGTCAGCATTGGATTCATTATTTGAATAAAGAACTAAATTATCCACTTTCATTAATGATTGTTGAGGCCGGAATAAAAGTTAATAACTTGCAAAAACGCGCAGACATTGTTATATATAACAAACTAAAACAACCCTATTTAATTGTTGAATGTAAAGCACCGGATGTAGCTTTAAATAATGATGTGTTCAATCAAATTATCAACTACTACAGCAGTATTAAAGCAGAAATTTTAATCGTAAGCAACGGCTTAAAACACGTATGTTTTAAATTTAATTACACAAAAAAGAAAACAGAATTTTTAAAAGATATTCCCGCCTATCAAATGCTTTGATTTTAAAAAGATTGAACGTAATTTTATTGTAAAATTTGCAGTATGAAAAAACTACTACTATTAGTTTCACTTTTAAGTATTTCATTTGGCATATCAGCACAAAATATTATGCTGCGCAATTTTCAGCGTAAGAATGCTAATAGTACGGAGCAAATTGTTTTTCTGGTAAAAGGAAACGAAAACGATGTTGCAACAGCAGTTGCTTTATGTGATGGAAAAATTAAATACAAAGTAAATGATATTTATTCAGTAAATATTCCTGCTTCAAAAGCATTACAATTCAGCACTTCATTAAAAAATGCCTATACCGAATTTAGCACTGCTAAGGGAGAGCCTTTAGCAGATTCTATGCTTATCAATAATCGAATAGACAGCGTGAGAGCAGGCTTGGGAATACTTCCGAAAGGATATGATGGTGAAGGTGTAATAGTTGGAATTATTGATTCAGGAATTGATTTTAATCATCCGGATTTTAAACATCCTAACGGAACAACACGCATAAAATATATTTGGGACCAAACGCAACCCTTAGATGCACAAAGAACTCCTCAACCCTATAATTATGGACAAGAATGGAGCGCGGCAGATATTGACGGTGGTATGTGTACCCATGACGACCAACCACAATATTGGGGGCATGGCTCAAATGTTGCCGGTGTAGCTGCAGGTAACGGACTTGCCATAAATAATTTTGAAGGAGTTGCTCCAAAGGCTGACATTATTGCTGTATCTTCTAACTTTAATGCTCCCAACTGGACTAATACCGTTGCAGATGCCGTTCACTATCTTTTTTCAAAAGCAGATTCGCTGGGTAAACCATGCGTAATTAATGCAAGCCTTGGAACTTATTTAGGTTCGCACGATGCAACTGATTTAGCAGCACAAACCATTGTAAATTTAGTAAATGCCAAAAACGGAAGAGCTTTTGTTTGTGCTGCCGGTAATGCCGGACATTTATCATTCCATGTAGGCCATAATGTTAGCAGCGATACAACTTTTACATGGTTTCAATACAACCCTTCTTTTGGTGGATATGGTGCTGTTTACTTTCAACTTTGGGCTGATACGAACAATTTTAATAATGTGCATTTTGCAATTGGAGTTGATAAAGTTAGCCCTTATTTTGAACATCGTGCAAGTACCAATTTCGATGTAATTAGCAACCGCTTAAATCAACTAATAAGTGATACACTTTACAATAGCAATGGCGAACAATTAGCCATAGTTCAAACATGGGCTGAAATTATCGGACCCAATTATTTTATGGAAGTACATATACCGCAACCCGATTCTAATGCTAATTATCGCTACCGTTTTTCAACAACCGGCAGTGGCAGATGGGATGTTTGGTCTGCATCGTTTTTAGGCACATCCAATATTATTTCTTCCATTCCAAGTGCTGCACAATTTCCTGAAATTGTAAATTATGTTTTACCAGATGCTACCCAAAATATTGTAAGCAGCTGGAATTGTTCACCCGATATTATATCTGTTGCAAATTATATTAATCGTACATCTTACACAGATTACAATGGAAACACCGTTGTAACAGGAGGAACACAAGGTGCATTATTTTTTCAATCGAGCAGAGGACCAACACGCCACAATTATTTTAAACCCGATATTGGCGCCAGCAGTAATGTAACTTTATGCACAGCCCGATTGGCCACAGCAGCTACATTAATTGCCACCGAACCGTTTAAAGTTGCTCCGGGAGGCATGCATTATCGTAATGGCGGAACATCCATTGCTTCGCCTGTTGTAGCAGGAATAGCAGCCATGTATTTGCAGCGTTGTCCTGATGCAAGCATGGCAGAAATAAAACAGGCAGTAATTCAAAATGCAATGAAAGATATGCATACAGGAAATAATTTACCCGACAATAATTTTGGTTATGGAAAAATTAATGCGCTGAAAGTATTGGAATCATCTGTATTTCAAACTAACATAACATTTGCAGGCGATACCAATTTATGCCAGGGAGAAAGTATTACCTTAATTGCCCCTACTGGATTTGCTCGCTATACATGGTCAAATGGAGCTAACACTCCTTCAATAAACGTAAATCAAAGTGGTGCTTATGCTGTTGAAGTATTTGACAGTTCTTCATGCTCAGGAATATCAGATACGGTTCATATCATTGTTCATCCAACTCCTGCAAAACCAACTATCACGCAAACAGCTTTAACACTAAGCTCCTCTCCTGCACATAGCTATCAATGGTATTACGAAGGTTGGCCTATACCCGGTGCTACACAACAAAGCTACACCGTTATTGCAAACGGTAGATATAAAGTACGCATTTGGACTATAAACGGATGTACCAACGAATCAGATACACTATTGATAACTAATGTTGGAACATTAAATTACAATTCTGAAAATAACATTAAAATTTTCCCAAATCCTAATAATGGAAAATTTTATCTATTTGCGGAAAATATAGAAGATAAACCCGAATTAGTTATAAGCGACCTGCATGGAAAATTAATTTACCAAACACAGCTTCAGCATTTGCAAGCAGGAACAGCTAATGAAATAAATACGGAACATATTCCCAAAGGAATGTACATCATACAGCTCAAGGGTGAAAAAACAAACTACACATCTAAATTGTTAATACAGTAATTTGAGTAAGTTATTCCACATACTAATCGCTTGCATTTTCATCACAGCATTTAGCAGTTTAAAGGCAAATGAAAAAATTCCGAATTATCTTATTATAAAATTAAAAACTGAACATCGTTTTGAAATAATCGGTAATTCACCATCCGTAAAACTTCAAAACATATTTTACGATTTAGGAATTTATCAGGTTAAAGCAAAATTTCCTTTGCATAAAAGTCCAATAATCCCTAAAAATAAAGAAGGCGAAACCTTAATCGATTTAACTTTAATTTATGAATGTTATTACTCGATAGGCAAGGAGGAAAATTTTATTATCAGAAAACTTTTACAAACTGGAATGTTTGAATATGTAGAACCCTTTTACATTCCTGAATTATGCTTTCAACCCAACGATCAAATGTTACAATTACAATATTCTCTGCCACTTGTAAAAGCATTTGACGCATGGAATATTCATCAAGGAGACACTAATGTAGTTATTGGAATCACAGATACCGGAATTGATTTAAATCATCCTGATTTATTTCCAAACATTAAAATAAATTATGCTGACCCAATAAACGGAATTGATGATGATGGCGATGGATATACCGATAACTATTATGGATGGAATACCGGTGATAATAATCATTTAGTAAGCAGCTCTTCACATCATGGAGTGCATGTAGCAGGAATATCATCCGCAGTGGTAAATAATGGATTAGGAATTGCAGGAAGTGGATTTAATTGCAAATTTCTTCCTGTTAAAATTGCAAACAGTAATGGTATGCTTACAGGTGCTTACGATGGCATTGTATATGCAGCCGATAAAGGATGTGCTATTATCAACTGCTCGTGGGGAAGCCCTGAATTTTCTCGCTTTGCACAAGATGTGATTAATTATGCTACTATAAATAAAAATTCCCTTGTAATTGCAGCAGCAGGAAACAATAATAATGACATCAAATTTTATCCTGCAGCTTATGAATATGTTTTTTCAGTTGCTGCAACCAGCTATGACGACAGCAAATGGAGTAATTCTTCATATGGATATTATGTTGATATTTCAGCACCCGGACATAATATTTACTCAACATGGATAAACGGATACACCAATTCATCCGGAACATCTATGGCTGCCCCTTTAGTAGCGGGAGCAGCAGCTATAGTTAAAAGTCGTTTCCCATCTTATACAGCTCTTCAAATAGGAGAAGTATTACGCATAAGCGCAGATGATATCAGTGCACAAAATAATCCGGGCTTAGCCAATAAACTAGGTTCGGGAAGATTAAATCTCCTTAAAGCTTTATCCAATCAAAATCAGCCTTCAGTACTAGTAAGCAATGCTTTATTTACCGATAATAATGACGAAGCATTTAAAATTGGCGATACCATTCGATTTAGTGCAAAATTTACTAATATGCTTGCGCAATTGGGAGGAGCATTTGCAGTAATTTCTACCGATGCTAATTATTTACAAATAATAAATTCTACTTTTAATGTTGGAACATTAAATACATTGCAATCAACAAATAATCTGGCTAATCCTTTCAGCTTTAAAATTTTATCCAATGCACCTCCAAATGCTTCAGCTCAAATAAAATTGACGGTTTTAGGCAATTTCGGATTTAAGCAGGATTTTTATTTTGATATAGATGTAAACGTTGATTACATTAACGTTAGAGAAAATAAAGTTTGGACAAGCATTGGCAGTGCCGGGCAAATTGGATATAGCGATATACAAAAAGGAAGCGGATTAGGCTTTATTTACAAAGCCGCTGACGGTGATTATAATTTATTATTTGAAGCCGGATTAATGATTGGAAAAGATTCTATGTATGTTTCCGATTGCATAAGAGGTGAAAGCGGCTACGACCGCGATTTCTGGGGCTATGCACCTATACAGAAAAAAATTAGTCCGGTATATGCCGATTACGAAGCAGAAGGTGCTTTTAATGATGCCAACTCAACAACTTATGTAGGTGTAGATGTAAAACAGCGTGTTTTTGCATGGGAAAACACTCCTGATGATAAATACATTATTATTCAATACATCATCAAAAATATTTATCCAGCCCCTATTCAAACGGTATATGCAGGGATTTTTGCTGATTGGGACATTATGAATTATGCCAAAAATAAAAGCGATTATAATGCCCTCTATCAATTAGCCTATGCATACTCTACCGAAGCAAACGGAAAATATGCAGGAATTAAATTATTAAGTAATTCCGCTTCTGCTAATTGCTATGCTATTGACCATATTCCCGGCGGTGGCGGTGGAGTTGATTTAACTGCATTTGGATTTAGCACCAAAGAAAAATACACAACACTTTCAACATCGCGTTTACAAGCAGGACAAGGCATAGATGGTAATGATATTATGCATGTTTTATCAAGCGGCCCATTTAATTTAAATATAGGCGAAACAGTTGAAATTACCTTTGCATTAATTGCAGGCGACAGCCTGAATGATTTAATAAATTCTGCACAAGCAGCACAAACACGATATTTAAATAATGTTCCTGATAATGTTTTTGAAGTTGCTACTCAACAAGCATCTATCAAAATTTTTCCTAATCCTGCAAAAGAGGTTATAAACATCAGCAGCAATTACGAAATTCTTGAAATTGATATAATCGATTTGTATGGTCGAATTATATCTTCTCAAAATACAAACAACTCAAAAAATATAGCTATCGACACTAATAACTTAAAAAATGGAATTTACACCATAAAAGTTATGACAAGAAATAGTGTAGAAATCCATCGTTTTATCCTCTCCAAATAAATATCTACCAATTGATTTTCAAGTATTTAAAATTCAATTTTCAGTTTAGATTTTTATTTTGTACTATTGCAACCCTTTTTAACCTAAAATAAATAAAGAATGATTGATTTAAGAGGAATTATTTCTATTTCAGGACATGGTGGTTTGTTTAAAGTTGTATCACAAACCAAGTTTGGATTAATTGTTGAATCTATTGCAGATGGCAAACGTATGCCTGCATATTCTAGCCAGCGTATCAGTGCGCTGGAAGATATAAGTGTATTTACAACAGCAGATGATATGCCTTTAGCAGAAGTTTTTCAAAAAATTGCTGATAAAGAAAACCGAGGGGCTGTAGCGATTGACAATAAAGCAAGTAATGATGAATTAAGAAAAAAACTAGAATCCTATCTTCCAGAATTTGATAAGGAAAGAGTATATGCATCAGATATTAAAAAACTTTTTACTTGGTATAATTTGCTTCAATCTAAAGACTTATTAAAAGAGTTAAAAGAAGAAGCTCCAGAAGTTAAAGAAGATCTTACCGAAGAAACAGAAGAAAATCCTAAAGCCCAAAAAACAACAAAAGTAAAAGAAGAAAAAACTTCAAAGGCTAAAGCAGAAAAGAAAGAAACAGCTCCTAAAAAAACTACCAAAAAAGCAGCTAAAGATGAAGGCGAAGAAAAGCCGGCTGCCAAAGCAAAAAAAACTACCCCTAAGAAAGCCGATAAATAATCGGCTTTTTTTATTTAAAAAAATAGTGTTATGACAACAAAAAGTATCAACATACCTCAAAAACCTTCCAGAAAGTTTTTACCGGATAACCTTGTAATTGATGCATGGGAAAAGCTTCTGCCCTTTTACGAAGATTTAAAAAACAGAGAGATAAATTCTCTTAATGCACTTGAAAAATTTTTATTTGACCGCAGCGAACTCGAAGCAGTGCTTGAAGAAGACATGGCATGGCGCTACATTAAAATGAACATAGATACTGCTAACAAAGAATTTCAGGAAGCATTTGAGTTTTTTGTAACACAAATTTCACCCAACATTGCTCCTTATGAAGATGCGCTGAACAGAAAAGTTAATGAATCAAAATATACATCCGAATTAAAAGGAGATGCCTATAAAATTTATCTAAGAGGAGTAAAGAAAAGTATTGAATTATATCGCGAAGAAAATATTCCCATCATCACACAGCTGCAAACCGACCAGCAAAAATACGGAGCAGTTTGCGCTGCCATGACTGTTGAAGTAGATGGTAAAACATTAACTCTTCAACAAGCAGCTAAATATTTTAAAGATAACGATAGAGCTAAACGCGAAGAAGTTTTCTTTAAGATTAATAATCGCAGATTACAAGATAAAGATGAATTAAATAAGCAATTCAATCATCTTATTGAATTACGTCATAAAATGGCCTTAAATGCCGGCTTTAAAAACTATCGCGATTACAAGCATGAAGAATTAGGACGATTTGATTACTCCATTGAAGATTGTTTTGCTTTTCATGATGCCATCGCAAGCGAAGTAATGCCAATTATAAATCGCATTGATGAAGAAAGAAAAAATGCTCTGAAACTTGATAAATTAAAACCTTGGGATACCGAAGTGGATGTTACCGGAAAAGCTCCTTTAAAACCTTTTGAAACCGGATCTGAATTGCTCGAAAAAACCATAAAAGCATTTTACCGATTAGATAATTATTTTGGCGAGTGTATTGAAATTATGAAAGAAATGGGGCATCTGGATTTAGATTCCAGAATTGGAAAAGCTCCGGGTGGTTTTAATTATCCATTATATGAAATTGGCGTTCCGTTTATTTACATGAATGCAGCAGGCACTTTAAGAGATTTAGTTACCATGGTGCATGAAGGCGGTCATGCCATCCACTCCTTTTTATCACGCAAATTGGAATTAACCGAGTTTAAAAGCGTACCCTCTGAAGTGGCAGAATTAGCTTCGATGGGAATGGAATTAATTTCAATGGATTATTGGGATGAATTTTTTACCAATAAAAATGATTTAAAACGTGCAAAAAAAGAACAGTTAGAAAAAGTTATCGGCACACTGCCATGGGTTGCTGCTATTGATAAATTTCAACATTGGATTTATGAGAATCCAACTCACAACGAACAAGAACGTTACGAAAAATGGAATGAAATTATTTCAACATTTGGCAGCAGCGTAATTGATTGGAACGGGCTGGAAGAAATTCGCTCCAACATGTGGCAAAAACAATTACACTTATACGAAGTTCCTTTTTATTACATAGAATATGGAATGGCGCAGTTAGGCGCTATTGCATTATGGCGCAATTACAAACAAAATCCTGAAAAAACTGTTCAGCAATACAAAGATGCCTTAAAATTAGGCTATACAAAAAGTATCGGAGAAATTTACCAAACAGCAGGTATTGAATTTAATTTTAGCCGAAGTTATGTAAAAGAGTTAATGCAATTTATTAACGATGAATTGAAAAAGTTATCGAATTAATGTAAAGTGTCCGGTAAAATTGTATGTTCGACCGCTAATACTTTTCACATTAATCATATATACATAAACACCCTGTGGCGATTCCAAACCTTGATAGGTTCCATCCCATTGGATGCTTATATCATTTGAAGTATATATTAATTCGCCCCAACGATTATAAATAAGCATTTCATACTCAACTATACCCACACCTTTTGCACCAAAAGTAGGATTATCAAAATCTCCATTAGGAGTAAATGCATTCGGAATATAAATAGCAAATTCATCTTTTACTTTTATTATTTTAAATGAAGTGTCAGCACAGCCAAATTCATTTTTCACCAATAAAGTAATCTCATACACTCCTGTATCACCATAAGTATGAATTGGATTTATTTGATTGATTACAAGTTGTGAATTGTCACCAAAATTCCATTCGTAATAAGTGGCATTTTCTGATAAGTTATAAAATGAAAAAACAGGATGTGTTATATATGCAGAATCAGGATTTACCGAAAAGGCAGCTAAAGGAGAAGGATAAACCTTTATTACATTACTAAAAAGAGTATCTGTAACACAACCATTCTGTGTTTCAACATACATATTAAAATGATATACTCCGCTTTGGGCAGGACAAATTTTATTGATGGTATTTATTAAATAATTTGACCCTTTGTTGTCTGTAAACGAATAGTATTTAATACTATCATTCATATAAGGAACAACAATTGCTTGCATATCGGTGCATAAACCTGAACAAAATTCAGGATTAAAAACCTCTAAACCGATACTTGGTTTTTGAGTAACTGATACATACACGGGCATAGAATCGGCCGGGCAAACACCATTGCTTACCAGCCAGTAAAACGTATAGTTTCCGGGAATTAAATTAGAAACACTTGTATGATTAGAATTAGCATTTTGAATTTGTGCCACATTATTTCCTGCACTTTGATACCAAAATCCGATACTTTGCCCCGATAAACTATTTGCTTGTAACAGTATAGATGAAGAATCGCAAACTGATATAGGGCTTATGGTTTGTGCTATCGGTTGATTAAATGTTGTAACATTAATGGTATCGCTCGAGGTAGAACAAACTCCATTGGCAACATGCCAAACTAAAGTATAAACCGCTTCATCCATAGGCGTAAATACGGCTGTTGCAGCAGTAGAATCACTAATGGTATAAGAATTTACTGAATTTAATACCGACCACCAGCTTGATGCATTGGTTAAATCAGGCGATGCATTTAGGTTTATACTTGAAGGAATACAAACAGAAATATCGCTTCCCGCATTTACTTGTGGTGTATGGTAAATAATTACAGCTTGCTGTACAGCTTTATCAGTACATACGCCACCGTTAGATATATTCCACTGAAACACATATTGTCCTTCTGTTAAACCAGAAACAGTTGTATTATAAGCGGTAATGTCTGCAATTTGAACAGCTGTACCACTCACCTGCTCCCACCATGCCCAAGCCCCGTTAGGAGGTGTAAATGCAGATAAGTTAACGATAGTAGTATCACAAGCCTCTATTGTATTTAATGGTGTAACATTAATCGGTTCAAAATTTTGAATCATTATCGTATCGGATGAAGAAGGGCAAATGCCGTTTGAAACCGTCCACACAAAGCTATATGCTCCATAACTTAATCCTGTAACATTTGAATTATATTGGGTATTATTTACAATAGTTATATTATTTTGTCCTGAAATTAAACTCCAAGTTCCGATGCTTGTCCCCTGCGGTTGATTAGCATTTAATTGAATTTGAGTGGCATCACACAAAGAAGTATCTGTGCCTGCATTTGCTTGAGGTAAATCGTAAATCGTTAATAAAACCGTATCAGTAATTGAATAGCAAGATGCATTATCAACTGTAATTATAAATTGATAAGTGCCTTCCGATAAATTTGAGAATGTTGGGTTTATTGTATTTGCATTGCTGATGCTTGCTGTTGGTTGGGCTATCCAATTTATATTGGTATAAAACTGCGGATTAACAGCTTGTGCCGTAAATTGGTAGTTTGCACACATTGCAGTATCAGTACCCGCATTTACAAATGGTTGCAAATAATTTTGAACATGAATGGTATCGCTCACAAAAGGACAAACTCCATTTTGTGCATATAACACAAATGAATAGGTATCGTTAGCTAAATTAGAAATGCTTGTATTCAAATTTTGAGGATTGGCAATAGTTGCATTGCCCAATAAATTTTGCCAATAATAGCTTGATGAAATCGGTTGTACTGTACCGTTTAAATTAAAACTACTTTGTCCACAAATTATAGTATCAACTCCTGCATCTACAAAAGGCAATTCAAAATAATTTACCATAAGCGTATCTATGCTGCTTGGGCAATAAGCATTAGAAACTTCCCAAAACAACATATTCACTCCGTTTTGAAAACCTGAAACGGTAGAAGTGTTTGACAATACATTACTAAAATTTAATACCGATAAAGAAGACCAAAATCCTGACGAAATACTCGATATAGGAGCTGCATTTAATTGCAGCTGTGGAATATTGCAAATAGCAGTATCTAATCCTGCATAGGCCTTATTATAAGGATAAACAATTATTGATACCGTATCATGACTTGTACAGCCAATACCATTTACGCTTACATAATACGTTAAAGTATCTATGGTTAAACTGTTAGCCGGAATTATTAAATCAGGATTTGCAATTTGCGGATTATTCAAAAATGTAGCCGGAGACCATGCGTATTGATAATTTGCAATAGCATTATAACCTAATTGCAGTTGCACACCTTGAGCAGACGAACATAAAGCGGTATCGTTAACGGCAGCTTTTAAAGGCAAGCTAAATGTAAACTGCCATGGCATGCAGGCACAATTATTTATTGACGTATCAATTACGGCAATTAAATTACACGCAGCTCCTGATGAAATATTAAATACAGAGTTAATCAGAGTGCTGTCTCCACCTCCGGGGATAATGGAATTTATAATTTCATGGTGCAGCAAAACATCACCTTGCGATACTTGTCCGTTAGCATCATTATCAGCATAAAACGAAATTGTAAAATTATTGGGGGGTATGATGCTGTCGCCAAAATTAAACAGTTGTGTTGTTACATTTGCAATTTCGCCATTGTTGCCGGGCAGTGTATATCCTGATACATTTTGAATGGTAATAAATGATTTATAGCTGTATAACCATAAAGTATCAGTTCCGGTAATTTTTCTCGAACTACACGTTTCGTTTGCAGTAGCACAAAAAAATTCCTTTTGCATGCTTGTTTGCGCAAATAAAGGATATACGCGACAATTTAAACTATCAGGATTCCCAGTAATTTGAAAACTAAATACCGTACTGTCTCCAACATTTATTCCTGATGGTAATTTCCAACTTATCACACTTAATCCATTTTGATTGCTTAGTATCGGACTTCCATTAACAGGAGCATTATGAACAGCACTAAATGAATTGTTTAAATAATTAATTCCGCTAGGAATAAAAATGCTGATACTATCGTTATTCCCAAAATTTTGTGGTCCGTTATTTACAATAGAAACCTTTATATTATTAGGATTTCCGCATGATGTAATATAATTTCCTTCTAATCGTAATGATGTTAAATAAGAGCCTGTATCAAAACTATCTGCAAAATTACTTGAATAAAATACTTGATTTCCCGTAGCTATATTACATGCACTATTACCACTGTATTGAGCTTCAACCACTGAACCATTTGCATAATTACAATCGGTTACAACTTTAAATTTTAATTGAATCTTATTTTTCAACGTATCTAAAACACCTTTAATACCATCGTTTTGAATGATTGAATTTAATTGCGAAATATTCCATTCATACACGCCATTGTTTAAACTCGGATTTGCAATAGCAGCAAAATTGCTGTTTAGAGGATATTTTAATATTGTAGAATTATTAACATAATTAACACCGGGCGGAAGCTTTACCTGTAATTTTAAATTGTAGGTGGTGCCTAATTGCATATTTACACCTTCAATCAATAATTCAGCCGTATCGCAAAGCAAACTGTTGTTTATTGTTTGATATACTAATGTATTTAATAGTGGCTGCTGAGGAATAAGTTTTAATTTAATGGAAGCCGATGTACATACAATCGAAGAAATATTTTGAGGATATACATTACAATTCCAACCTGTTGTAACCAAAATACTATCGGCATTACAATTGGTATAAGTTGCTTTAATTGCTAATTGACGAGTTGCATTGGGAGTTAATTGCCCTAATTGATAAATACCGTTTACAGGATTAATTATTTGATTGGTTGCAATATTTCTAACTTCGATAATATTTACATTGCCTGCTTGCGGAATGGCAATCCATGTATTATTTGCATTGCGATTACTGTTGTTTGAAATATTTACCTGCCATGTTACTGTATTATCTAAAGCTAATAATGTAGGTGCAGGCGATTGCAAAACTAGCAGAGGTTGCGAATGTATTAGATTATCATAACTGGCATTAATAGTAAAAGGTGTAGGAGAATTAATTAAACGTTGATTGGGTTCAAACTCTACTTTGTAGTTTAATGGCTGAGAAATTGTTGGCGGATTAGCACAAGTTGGAGCTAAACGTACATTGATAGTAGAAAAATAGCCTTCGTCACTTAAAGGTATAGTTCCACCATTGCTTGAATGTAAATTTGCCACATTAAACACTAAAGTATCAGCATTTGGATTTACAGGAATTATATTAAATATAGGAGAAGCATTAGAAGAGTTTGTTCCAGCAGTTCGTGTTTGTCTGAAATTTGCGCTAAGAAAAGTATAACCTGATGGCTTTATTACCTCAAAACGTTTTACGTAAGAAATGTTTCGGTACTCCGAACGAAAATAATTACCTCCTGTAACAGTTGCCACAGAGCCTAATTTTTGCCGAAATGATTGAGTAATGAATATAGTATCGCATGTATTAAATGTTACATTTTCAATACAACAACCGTCAGCATTATGTCCTACATAAGTTATATAATCTTTAAAATAATTACATCCATATTGCGGAGAAGCAAAAGGGTTTGAACTGTTACTTGTATAAAATTCATTCAAAAATTGACAATTAATTAAAGTACTTGTAAGATTATTATTCAGCACAAATTTTACCATCAATACAACTGAATCATTCTGTAAATATTGAAAATTTGGAGGAAACGAACCGTTACCGGAAACTTGATTAGCTGATAAATCAAAAATAAATCTTCGGGTATTAACAGAATCATTGTGCTGAAAATTGATATTATGTACCAGAAACGATGTTTGAACATTGTTTCTGAAAACTTCATACTGAATTTCAGTAACTGTAAAACCTATGCCATAGCCCGTAATACGGGTTACAGCAAATAAATTACTCCAAGCTGATTGCGAAATAGTATTAATCTTTCCTTTATATATAGCTAAAACCGTATCGTTAAACATGGCTCTGTCTGTTCTTATCATATTCATATTTAACGATGCCGGAGGATTATCGGGCAGTCCGTCATTATTGTTATCGGGTAATCCGTAATTTATTCTTTTAACATCAAAATCGGTCATATTAAAGCCATCACAATTTTGCGGACATAAAACTTCAACAGGATAGGTGTAACAATTCACTAAGGCTTCGCAATTACATGCATTAGCAGGAATTATACTTGTATGTATTTGTAAATTGGTTAAACCTCCAGATGCACAATTGTTGCAATTAGCCTGCATATCAAAAAGCAATTCTGCATTGGTTAAATTAAAAGGTGGATTACCTGTGAAAATCCCAATAATGGTATCACCAGAAAATATAACATTACTAGGTTGCCAAACCGGACTCCCCGAATAATGAACAATACGCATATTACCGACATAATCTAAACAAGAATTTTTAATAATCTTAATTCGCCAATTTGCTCCTATTCCGGTTTGATAGGTATTAGAAAATTGCGTAATTAAAAAATTAAAGGTTTCAATTTGATTATTATAAATTGTAATAGGTCCTTGATTAAATTGATATATAAACCTTGCCCCTGATGCACTGCTTCTGCCCCATGCAACAGGTATCGTGTAATTTAAATTACAATCGTTTTTATAACTGCCTTTATATTGCCATGCATTTATACTCGAACCTGCATCTGAACAAGTATTAATACAGCAGCTGTAAACATTCCATCGTATTCTTACTGAATCTAAAGGAGCTATGGAATCAATTAAAATAAAAAATCGTCCTATTCCTTGTAAGTTTTGAAAACAATCATAGTTTGGCAAAGTAGTTACATTATATGGAGTAATATTTTGAAATGGTCCGTTTCCGAATCTGATTTCAATAGAAGCAGGGTCAATAAAACTGCGAACCTGATTGGTAAATACATTACTTGTTAATGCTTGAAAAATTTCTAAATCAATATTTTTTGCTATTCCTACTCCTGTATTTTTTATTAATAAACTTTGTTGATTGGGCACATTCATTCCTAAACAAGTATTTTGACTTGAACTTGGACTAAATACCAGATTTGGAGTTAGTGCAGGAAAAACAATATTGGCAGTGCTAGTAAATAATTGACAGTTTACATTATCGCAACCCCAACTAACTTCTATGTTTGATGCAACTCCCATACAATTATTAACCTGTATGGTCTCGCAAAGAGTAATACTTTCGTTAGGGTCTAAATAAGTGTCGCCATTTCCAACCGATGTAAAATGAGCTGCATTTAAAATTATTGTTTCAACATTATTTGAACTGTTCCATATTCCGGCATTTATGCTTATTACTATAAAACCTATTCCGTGAGTATCTTTAAAAAGCAATTCCGATAATCTACCCGTACCTCCGTTGGTTATGGTAAAACAGCGCGTAAATACGCTTCCGATGTTGGCAGAAAATGCGGTATTAGTACTTGATGTGATAGATAAATTGGGTTGTTTTATCGTGTAAAAGGTACTTTGATACGTTTCTGAAAATGCTACATTGTATAAATTAAAATTAAATACTGCATTATTCTGAAAGGGCATTCCACTTGCGCTTTGAGCTAAAACGGTACAATTAGCTTTTGCTTGATAACTAAGGGAAAGAAACTGTTGAGAATTTAATTGCAAAATTGTAAATATAGGTTGATTGAGATTAGCGATATTTGTTTCTATAGCTCCCACAACAGAACCTGGAAGATAGTTTATTCCTGCAGGAAGGGTTAATATAAATTGTACACCTTGAATATTAAAAGGAGTTGGATTATAGATTTGAAGTTGAAACACTTCATCATCGCCACAAGCTGTAATATGCGCTGGAGCATTACCTGAAATAATTAAAACTCCACTTTGCTGAGCATAAGAAGCAAAACTAAAGGTAAGGATGAAGAAAAGGAATATGTTAAATCTGAAGATCATAAGTATCTTCGAATTTACTTTAAATCAAATTTTTATAAAAATATTTTCGTTAAAATCTGAAACGAACCTGAGCAATAACTTCCGAGCGGGTATTACCATTAATTTGCTCTAATCCCGATCCAATGGTATTTCGGTTATAATAGAAAGTTTGTGCAAATCGTAGCCATAAATCAATATTTTTTACGATTGTATAGCGCAATGTTAAATAGGCTCTTGAACCATTATCAAAAAATGCAGGAATAGAAAAAGCATATAACACAGAATTTTCATAAGTATAAATTCGGGTATTGTAGTTGTCTGTTTGAAATATGGCATATCGGAACGAAAAAGATAGTGGACTGCTTAAAGCTTTATAAATTATATCCTGATAAATTAAATAACCATTTTCAGTCGGATTATCACCTCTTTTAAAGGTGGTATATTCTACCCTGTTTCTTAACCGAATGGAAGGTGTTATGTTATACGTTGCATTAAAACGATAATTAAATTGATTTTCGGCAACAATAAAATCTATATCTTCAATATCCTCCGGTGTATTTCTAAATCTGTTACGTTGTCTAAAACGACCGTATAATTCAATTTTCTTTGTTGGCACATAGGTAAGTTGCGCCATTACTTCAAAGCCATGCGATGGAGCATCTACTTGAAATTTCATCCATGGGAATATAAATTTATCGTAATATGCGGTAAAATTCCATTTAGAAGCAGGAATAGTTTGAATTCCCAATAATATACCTTGTTCGTTTGCCGGACGTGTATTTTCTGAAATTGGAACTGCATTTAAATTATGATAATTGCGTGGATAGTTTCGATGCAATAAGGTTAAAGTTACTCGTGGGTCAATACTCATAATTGCACCGTTAATATATGCTATGGCTCCATTATCACTCCTTGAAATTTCGCCAAATAAATTAATATTTCGATAGATATAATTGTAATCTAATCCCACATTAAATAGTTCATTACTGTTAAAATCAAACTGATTGTAGTATGTTAGCCTACGCTGTAATAAACCTCCATATTCGGTTTTAGCAGCCGTAATTCCAACTTTAAATCCTCTTGATTTATATGAAATATTTCCCCCATAAATTCTTTCCTGCAAAATATTTCTATTTCTTAACTCATTTGGAGTTCTATGAAAACCGGATAATTGAAACGAGGTAACAATTAATCCTTCTTCTCGATTTAAGGTATCAGATGCATTGGAACTAACGTTGGCATCGATTTTTTTTTGTGAGTAAAAAACTGTTGCTTCTAGATTTTTAATTAACTGATAGGTAACTGCTGCTCCTCTCAAAAAGCGATTTTCATCTAAAGCAGTATAAGGTCGAATACCTATTGCAGAACGTTTTATATTGGTTATAAAAATTGATTTCCCAAATGCCAAACCTGTCCATAAAGTTAAGCCTTGTCCAAATTGAGCATGATAATCACCGATAGCAAGCGCTTTTAACCGCCCAATATTTCTTAGATAAAAATGTGCAGAATAAAAATCGAATCCTCTTTTTTGCGAGCCTTTAAAAAATTCTTCGCCCGGATCTTTTTCGGCTGTAAATCCCCAACTTATATTAGTTCCGTAATTAAAACGATAGCGGGTATATATCCTGTCAGGGCTTCCTAAATAACGTGAATTTGGTTTAGCTTTTAATAAGGAATCCGTAATGGGTGAATATCCAAGCTGCTCTTCTAAAATGCGTTGCCAGCGAACAAATAATTGATTTTGACCGTTTTCTTTCAATTCTCTCCACGATACATTCGGGCGATTAAAATCAACTTTTACAACCACAAATGGTAAAATTCGTTGAATGGTAACGGCATCAAAACCGTCAATTGTCTGCAATTCATAAATGGCTATCAGTCTTCCGTTTTTTTGAATATGGTTTAGTAAGTTATTTATTTGGATATCATCTAATAATCCAAATTGCTCCAATTCTTCGCGGGTAGCAAAATTTAAATTAATGGGATGCTCTAAATAATATTTTAATTCATCTAAAAGGGTGGTATAATCTAGATTTTCGTCTTCTGACAATTCGGCTATTGATTCAATTTTTTGTTCAATAATATTTTCTTTTCTTGGATCTCCCTGATCGGGAACCTGTGCATACAATTCGTTGTTGTAACATAGAGAAATAATGTTCAACAATAAAAAAATAATGTATTTAAAAAATCTACTCAATTGTTAAAGCTGTGATTGGGATTTGTTTTTATTAAAAATAGAGGTAGTACTACCGGGCACATAACTTAGTCCAAATTGTGGAATATAACCTAAAACAGAATGGTGTGAAGCACCAAAATCGAACTGAAAATTTTGCATATTAATTCCAAAACCAAAAGCAATGATATTAGGATTATTTGCTACTCCGGTGCGTAAATAAAAATAATCGTTGAATTTGTATTCTAATCCGGCTTTAAGTACAGGTTTTAAATAGGTGCTTTTTTCTGTTTCGGCTGTTATAAAAACCTGTTTTGAAAAACGATAATTTAATCCTAATCTAAAAATGGTAGGTGTACGCTCATTATTGTAATCTGCCAATTTTGTTCTGGTTGGATTATAAATATGCGCCCCTATCATTAAATCTTTGGTTAGGTTTGCAAGAACACCTAATTCTGCTGATACTGTATGTTTTTGTCCGTATCCTTCTCCAATAAAAGTTCCTAAATAATTCATCTGAACACCGGCAGAAAATACTTCTCCAAATTTTTGTGAGTAAGCCAGTCCAACCTTATTTTCATTATATAAGGAAAAACCGAATTGGGTAACACTTAATCCAAAAGCTCCGTTTTTATAAGGCATTGCTAATGCTGCTCCTTTGGTACTTAATTCTTTTACGGCAAAACGATTTTCGTAATATACTCCAGCTGAAAAACCTTTTAAATGGGCTAATCCTGCCTGATTATGATAGGTTGACCATACATCGGACAGTGTAACTGATGCACCTGCCATTGATCCTGCACGCGCCCCTACCGGATGATTATTATTTCCGGCAAATAATGCAATGGAAATCGTAATATTCAAAGTAAATAAAAGTAGCTTGTTAATCATACATTATTTTTGACGTTCTTTCTGTAATTCTTGATTGGCAAGTTCGATTTTTCGTTTTAAATTATCTTTAAATTCAATGATTTTTTTCATTAAATCTTCGTTGCCCGCACCTAATATTTGCGCAGCTAAAATTCCGGCATTTTGAGCCGCATTTAAAGCCACCGTAGCAACCGGAACTCCGTTGGGCATTTGTAGAATTGATAAAACAGAATCCCATCCGTCTATCGAATTGCTTGATTTTATAGGTACTCCTATAATTGGTAATGGACTTAATGATGCAATCATTCCCGGTAAATGTGCTGCACCACCGGCTCCAGCAATTATTACTTTTAATCCTCTTTTATGAGCATTTTTAGCGTAATTAAACATTTTTTCGGGTGTTCTGTGTGCCGATACTACTTCTACTTCTACTCCTACTCCTAACTGTTCTAATATTTCAGCAGCTGCTTTCATTACAGGATAATCGGAATTACTACCCATGATTATTCCAACTTGTACATGTTGCATATTTGCGATGTTAAATTTGGCAATTTAGTAAAAATTTTATTTTATGCTTTATAACTGTGCTTTGTCTTTAATATCAAGCAATCACTTTTAATACACCTTTTATTTTTTCGGCTTTATCAAGCACTTCTTCCACACTTTCGCCTAATATGGTTATATGTCCCATTTTTCTAAATGGCTTTGTTATATTTTTTCCATACCAGTGAGGTTTAACTCCGCTTAATTCAAGCACTTTATCCAGTCCGATTAAAACGGCTTCACCGCTGTAATTGCGATGGCCCAGTAAATTTAACATTACCGATGGTTTTATGATAGACGTATCGCCCAGTGGCCAGTTCATAATGGCACGTAAATGTTGTTCGTATTGCGATGTAATATTGGCTTCAATGGTATGATGCCCGCTGTTATGAGGGCGTGGCGCCATTTCGTTTACCAATATTTCACCGGCTTTTGTAATAAACATTTCTACTGCTAATACGCCTACTATTTTTAATTTATCGGCAATTTTTAGCGCTATTTCT